>NZ_NQWI01000199.1 GCF_002532535.1 Candidatus Viridilinea mediisalina | reverse complement strand
AAAAGTCTATGAACTGGCGTTGGAGTGCCGGCTTTAGCCGGCTAAAGCCGGCACTCCAACGTATGCCACGTAGCATGGTTCTGATGCCGCCAACCTATTTCCTATCTGCTCGTTGCTAAATCCTCCTTCTTAGGACTCAACCACAAGCGTACCAACCATGCCACCCTCGAAGTGCTCAGGGAAGGTGCAGATGAAGGTGTAGGTGCCCGGGCCAGGCGGATCGAAGGTGAACGTGACCGATTCACCCATGTTCAGAATCTGGGTCGCCACCAGCACTCCATCGGTACCGGAGGGCGGCACAGAACCCAGCGTATTCCGCAGTTGGCGCTGTTGATCCTGAGCGGTTTGGTTAATCCGTGCGAGCATAGCCGGATCATCACCCTCAATCAAGACCCAGTTGTGCTGTACGGTATCCGAGTCATTGGTGAAGGTGAGCGTGACGGGGCCATTGGGAACCGTGACACGATCTACATCAAACAACAACTGCGCCCCCGGATCGGTGCCGATCTGAATGGGTGTACCCGTACCAGTGGCAAGGGCTGGACCAAATGGCTCGCTGGGGATGCCAGGGCGGCCTGCGGGCGCTGCTGCCGCTTCGGTCGGTGTGGGCTCAGGCTCGGGCTCGGCAGTTGGCTCAACCACCTCCGGCTCGGCAGTTGGCTCAACCACCTCCGGCTCGGCGGTTGGCTCAACCACCTCCGGCTCGGCGGTTGGCTCAAGTGGGGCTGGAGCGACAGTCGGTTCAACCGTGGCAGGAGCAGCAGTCGGACGATCAGCAGTTTGTGTAGGTGACCCACTAACTGAGGCGATCAGCGCAAACAGACCAACGACAGCGACACAGACGATGACAGCGATACCGATCTTGAGGAAGTTGGGATCAATAAGGGGTGGTTCGTTTCGACCACCACCGAACGACGGACGCGACGACTGACCACTTGGACGGAAGTTACCAGACGAACGCCAGCTCATGGGCCTACCTCCTTAACGCGACTCGCAGGCTTGTGATAATCTGCACAGTGCATAGTGTAACATAAAAATTGTGGAATTATGTTACTTGGGGGGGGGAGTAAGCCTTGCAGCCCAGAGATGCCTATGTTACAATGTGCTGCGCGATGGCGACGTAGCAAAGTGGTAATGCAGCGGTCTGCAAAACCGCCATTCGCGGGTTCGATTCCCGCCGTCGCCTCCAACCGAGCCTCGCCAAATGGCGAGGCTTTTCTTATGTGAAAAATTCGGATTTTCGGCTATCCATATGCGTATTCTCTGTGCTCTAACCTATTACCGTCCCTACACGAGTGGCTTGACTATCTATGTTGAGCGGCTGGCGACGGCATTGGCGCGGCGTGGGCATAGTGTAACGGTGCTTACTTCACAGTATGATCCGAGCCTGCCGACGAGTGAGTTGCTGGAGGGAGTGCGCGTGGTGCGTGCCCCGGTGCTTGCGCGGGTGAGTAAGGGGGTGATTATGCCTACCTTTGGTGGGATTGCGACCGCCCTTGCGCTTACGCACGATGCGATGAGTCTCCATTTGCCCCAGTTTGATGCGCCAGGCTTGGCATTGCGCGGGCGACTGCGGCGACAGCCGGTGGTGCTTACGTACCATAGTGATCTCCAGTTGCCCCCAGGTATGCTCAATCAGGTGGCCAATCGGGTAGTGGATGGCGCCAATCTGGTGGCGGGTCAGCTTGCGACGCGGATTGTAGCCTATACCCACGATTTCGCGGCCCATTCGCCCTATTTGCGCCGTTTTAGTAAAAAGATTGTAGTGATTCCCCCCCCCGTTGAGGTTGCGCCGGTCACCCCTGATGCAGTGGCTGCGTTCCGCGAACGCTGGAACCTGCGTGGCCCGGTGATCGGCATGGCTGCCCGCCTCGCTGCCGAGAAGGGGGTTGAGGTGCTGCTCAAGGCGCTCCCAAAGCTCCTGGCCCACTATCCTGAAGCGCGGGTACTCTTTGCTGGCCCCTATGAGCATGTGTTGGGTGAAGCAGCCTACGCTCGCCGCCTTGCGCCTGAATTTAGGCGCTTTGCCAAACATTGGACCTTTATGGGGACGCTGGATGCCCATGAGATGGCGGCCTTCTTCCATAACCTTGATGTGCTGGTTGTTCCTTCGCTCAATTCGACCGAGACGTTTGGCTTGGTGCAGGTGGAAGCGATGCTCTGCGGCACACCCTCAATTGCCAGTGCCCTGCCCGGTGTACGTCAGCCAGTTCATCAGACCGGCATGGGCGAGGTGGTGCCAATTGGCGACCATGAGGCGCTGGCGGCGGCGCTGTTGCGCGTGATCGAACTCCGCGAACGCTACCTGCGCCCCCGCGAGGCGATTGCTGCGAAATTTTCCACTGAACGCACCGCGCTGGAGTATGAACAAATGTTTCAACGGCTGCGCGATGGTAGATTGTAGATTGTAGATTGTAGATTGTAGATTGTAGATTGTAGATTGTAGATGGTATAGTATCTATGCAAGATTATCTGCGGCCCCACCTGTTGACTCTGCCGATCCACCGGGCGATGATCCGATCCATTGAGGCACGGCTCTTTGCCGAATTGGCCCCGGAGTTGCCTGAGCCGATTTTCGATCTTGGCAGTGGCGATGGAACCTTTGTTGAGATAGCGCTACCTGGCAAACAGGTCTATGGGATTGATCCGCTGCTGCGCGATACCCGCGAAGCGGCGGGGCGGGGCGTCTATGCTGGTCTGAGTGTCGCCAATGGGCGGGCTCTGCCCTTTGCTGATGGCCAATTTGCGAGTGCAATCTCCAACTGCGTCTTAGAGCATATCATTCCACTAGACGAGACCCTCGCCGAAACGGCGCGGGTTTTGCGCCCACGGGGGCTCTTTGTAGCTTCGGTGGTAGGCGAGCGCTTCGCGCATGATCTGCTCGGCACCTGGCTCTTAGAGCGCATCGGGCTTGATGGTAGGCGCTACGGGAACTGGTTCAACCGCATTTCATACCACTTCAACACCCTCAGCCAGAGGGCATGGAGCGAACGCTTTGCCCAAGCAGGCTTTGAGGTCGTCACCTCACGGCCCTATCTCAGTGCTGCCGCGCTCAAACTCTTCGACTTCAGCCACTACTATGGTGCGCCCACACTACTCACCAAGAAACTGACGGGTCGTTGGCTCGTAGCGCCACCATTGAGCCCAAATCTCCTCTGGGAGCCAATCCTGCGCCCGATCTACAATGCGCCAGCGGGGGCAGATGGCCCCTACTACTTCTTTGTACTGCGTAAGCGAGCATGATTTCACCCATGTGTAGCTTAGGGTGTGCGAGGGAACCTGGTTCCCTCGCGCTCCCCCATAGGCATTACGTTAAGCCCCCGGTGGGGGTTTGGGGCGAAGCCCCAAGACGGGTTTTTAGGGCGGTAGCCCTCAACCTCATGCGTATGGGGGCGTAGCCCCAAGACGGGTTTTTAGGGCGGTAGCCCTCAACCTCATGCGTATGGGGCGAAGCCCCACAGAAGGGAGTATCTCCCTTTGCCGTAGCACACTTCAGACAGGTATAATACCTCAAGGAGGTATATCTACAATGACAGGATCGACGACTGCCGCCGAGGAGGTGGCCAACCTAATTGTTGAGGGCAACGCCGCACTGCTTGCCGGTGATGCCTATGATGCCCGTCAACGCTTTCGGCGGGCGCTAGAGCTTGACCCTGAGCGGGTTGAGGCGTGGATTGGTTTAGCCGGAACGGTACGGCCCTACCGCGAGAAGCGCGAACATCTGCAACGAGCCCTGACGATCAACCCCGAACATCCGGAAGCACGCGCCGTCCTAGCCCAGGTCGAGGCACGCCTAGCCGCTGGTGAGGTCTTGGCCCCCGGTGGTGGGCGCGGCAAACGTGAGCCAGAGGGGCTGCTTGCCAAATCCAAAGCTGCTCCACCTGAAACCGAAGTAGAAGTAGAAACTGAAGTAGAAGCCGAAGAGCCAGAAACGACCAACGAATTACTCAGTTGTTATGTCCACCCCGACCGCGATACCGGGCTACGCTGCACCGGTTGCGAACGCCCCATTTGTAGTGAATGTGCCACCCGTGCAGCCGTCGGTCAACTCTGCCCAGAGTGTGCCAAAGTGCGCCGCCCAGTGAACTACCAAGTAGGCAGTAGTGAAATTCTGATTGCAGGGGCTATTGCCTTCTTTTTTAGCTTTATTGTCTCGTATGTGGCGCTCGAGTTGCTAGTACGCATCTTTATCCTGATCGGATTCATTATCGCTTTCTTCATTGGCCCGATTGTTGGCGATTTCATGGTACGCTTGGTTGATCGAGGTACCAAGAATAAGCGTGGCAAACCGATCCAGCTTGCGTTGGGGATTGGCTACTCACTAGGCGTACTGCCCTGGATTCTGCTACACTTCCTCATTCTTGGCTTTCCCTTTGCACTCGTCGTCTTTAGTGTCATGGCGGTTAAAACTGCTCTAACTCGGGTGAGTTAATACGTTTAGTGGGATGGGGCTATGCCCCAAACCCACTTTTTTTGGCTCTCTTGGATTTCCCGGGCTTTTATCCGGTTTTCAGCCGAAACTGTGAAAACCGCCTCTGTTTTAGCGCATCA
>NZ_NQWI01000026.1 GCF_002532535.1 Candidatus Viridilinea mediisalina | reverse complement strand
GAGCGCGGGGGCTACGGAGGACGCGAGGACGCGGGGATGCGAGGACGCGAGGAGCGGCGCGAGCGCGGGGGCTACGGTCCGCCCCGTGAGGATCGGCGCGAGCGTGGCGGCTACGGCCCGCCCCGCGAGGAACGGCGCGAACGCAGTGGCTACGGCCCGCCCCGTGAGGATCGGCGCGAGCGTGGCGGTTACGGAGAGCGCGAGGACACGAGGACGCGAGGACGCGAGGAACGGCGTGAGCGTGGGAGCTACGAGGAGCGTGGGCAACGGCGTGTTGAAGACGCACGGCCACGCGGACGTCAAGCGAACACAGGGCGGGGGCATAACGAACCAGCAACTCCCCGCAGCGATACGCCAGAAATGCGGGCGCAGAGTGATCACGCTGCCCAGCCGTCGTCGCACCAAGAGCGACAGGAGCAGCCCTCCCACGCCTCCCAACCTCAGCCAGAGCCAGGCTCAAAGGCACCAGCTCCCAGTCGTCCAGTGAAACCTCGGAGCGATCGGCGGGTGGTAGGACGCTCACGCACCAGCTTCCGCTCACGCCCCGGTGGTCGCCCCAACTTCGCCATGCCCCCTAAGCGGTCTGAGAAATAAGTTTTCTGGCATGCGACCGGCTGGTAGAGACGCCCCGGCGGGGCGTCTCTACGCAGGGGAAGCGCTCACGACTGCGCGAAATAAGGATGCCGCCCCAAGACCCAACGGCGCGCACCTGGCAGGTCTGGGGGGCCAACGGTTCAAAGGGTTTCACCAAATGCTTGAACATGCCGCATCATCAAGAACGCGAAAGCCCATTGGGACGCCATGTTCGGCAATCTCCAATCTCCAATCTCCAATCTCCAATCTCCAATCTCCAATCTCCAATCTCCAATCTCCAATCTCCAATCTCCAATCTCCAATCTCCAATCTCCAATCTCCAATCTCCAATCTCCAATCTCCAATCTCCAATCTCCAATCGAAAATGCTATCACACCCGCCACAACCGCACGGTGCCATCAGCCGCGCCGCTTACTAGCAGTGTGCCGTTGGGGGCGTAGGCGAGCCGAGTGATTGCGCCTGCATGAGCCTGAATACTACTAGGGGGCCGCTGTTTGCGCTGGCCTAAACGCCAGCGGATAATGCTACCTGTTGCGTCACCAAGGGCTAGGCTGTGACCATCAGGGGCAAAGGCGATGCTTCTAGCGGCATGGCCTTGACCCACAAAGCTTGTGTGCGCTGTCCCAGTCTCAGTATCCCAAATGCTGACGCTGCCCGTTTGGCCCCCCGCCGCTAGGAGTTTGCCGTCTGCACTGAAGGCCAAGCTGTGTAGCTGTTCGCTGCCAACGTTACAACTCCAGAGCGGTAGGTCGCCCTGCTGCGCGAGATTGGCTAAACGCCAGTATTGGAGTGCCCCACTATCACTTGCAAGTGCCAAGGCATCGGCTTGGGGGCTAAAGCTCAGACACCGTGGACGCCCTTGGATGCCACGCAGGATACGCCAAAAGGCTCCACCCGGCGTTGCGCTGGAGGCCGTAAGCTGCCAGAGTTGTACCGTGGCCTCGCTGTCACGACAGGCGAGCAAGCGCCCCCCTGCGGCCAGACCGAGTACCTGAAAGCCGCCCTGGATCTGCAGTAGCATGGTGGAACCGGGTTGGTCGGTATGGCATGCGCGGATCGTCCGGTCGGCGGAGGCCGAGATGAGGGTGGATGGCGTTGCGAAGCTCAGGTCGAGGATTGCGCCGCGATGCTCACGCTGGCGCGTGCGCCCTCCGGTCGCATCGTTGAGCTTGTAGGTTACGGTGATGCCATCGCTACTGCCGACAACTAAGTGCTCTGCATCAGGGCTGAGGGCTAGGCTCGTTACTCCGGCGGAGCAGGGCTGCAACGCGGCCACCTGCTGGCCAGTGGTGGGTTCCCACGCCAAGAGCCGATGGTCTTCAGCCACACTCGCCAGCCTGGTACCATCGGGGCTAAAGGCCACACGCACCAGTGGCGCACGATGTTCACTGATGATCCGCAGCAGCTTGCCATCATGCCCGCGCCACAGCCGGATCGAATGGTCATCGGCGCCACTGGCGAGCAAGGTAGTATCGGGGCTAAAGGCCAAGCTGGTCAAGGCGCCGGCGTGGCCTTCGAGCGTCGCCCGCAAACGCCACGTCGCCACATCCCAGAGGCGCACCTGGCGTCCCCGCGAACCCGCAGCCAAGGTGTTTCCGTCAGGACTAAAGGCCAGCGTCTCGACGGCTCCGCCATGGCCGCTCAAGCTCTGCACCAGCACGCGGTCGAGGCTGCGCCAGACCCGCACGCTGCGATCAACGCCCCCAGCGGCGATGAGGCTGCCATCGGGGCTAAAGGCTACGCAGGTTAGCGTATCACCCTGATCGCCGAGCGTTGCCAATAGCACTGCTGCCCGCCCAGTTTCACTACTACGCCAGAGGCGCAAGCTGCGGTCGCGCCCGACTGAAGCGAGCATGCGCTCATCGGGAGCAAAGGCAAGGCCGGTCACCGGCGCCTTATGGCCACTATAGATAGTGCGCACCTTGCCGGTCGCTAGGTCCCAAAGCACAATCTGGGTTGCCGCCGCGAGGGCCAGCAGGTGCCCACTCGGACTGAGGGCGACGCAATTGGTGGGACAATCAATGGCCCAGAGGGGCGGGCCACCAGCGAGGGGCATGAGGGCGGGGCCGCCGCCTGAAACGACCAAGGCGTACTCCGTATCGATCAGGAACAGACCACGCGCCCCGCCCCGCCCCAAGCGCCGCACCTGGCCCTGCTGCTCAAGGCTTGGCAGTTCAAAGACACCCCGTAGGCTCAAGGCTGGCATGGCGGGCGGGGCGGGATCGGGGGCGGCTGGCGCGGGCGCTTGTGGTGGTGGTGTCAGCGTCTGGGTATGCTCACGCAGCCGTGTTAGCAACCGCTCATAGCCACTGGCGCGAAAGAGATCGAGTGCAGGCACCGCAGCAAGTGGTTCTGGCAGATCGCAACTCGTGAGGCGCAAAGCCAGTACCAAACGCTGCGGACTAGGGGTTAACGGCAGCAGATCGAGCAGATTGGCCAGTGTGGGCGGAAGGCGATCAGCGGGCAGCGCACGGTGCGAAAGGCAAAACATGACCACCGCAGCTTTACGTAATGCCTCATGTTGTGCCCGTGGCGAAGCCAAATCAAGCGCCAGCACCAACGCAAGCCCATCAAGTTCCAAGCGTTGCGCCAACAGACGCAACGCGGGCGCATCCTGCTCGGCACAGACCATCAAGACGAAGGGCACCATACTAGAGCACCAAGAAATTGTGGAGCAACTGCTTTCCCACTTCAGTCATGATCGACTCAGGATGGAACTGCACCCCCTGTATAGGATACTCGCGGTGGCGCATACCCATAATCAAGCCATCATCACTCCATGCCGTCACCTCAAGTTCAGGTGGCAGATCATCACGGCGCACAATCAACGAATGGTAGCGCGTAGCCACAAAGGGATCGGGCAAACCCGCAAAGACTCCTTGGGCCGTATGGTGGATCGGCGCAAGCTTTCCGTGCATCAACGTGGGCGCACGCACCACCGCAGCACCAAAGGCTGCGCCAAGGGCCTGATGCCCCAAACAGACCCCCAGGGTAGGAATCTGCGGCCCCAGTTCACGGATCAAGGCCACACTAATGCCTGCTTCAGCGGGCGTACATGGCCCCGGACTCACGACGATGCGCTCAGGGCGCAAGGCTGCCACCGCATCCACCGTGATGCAATCGTTGCGTTGCACCTCAACCGTCGCCCCCAACTCTGCGAGGTACTGATAGAGGTTATAGGTAAACGAATCATAATTATCAAGTAGCAGCACCCGCATAGCGTTCCTCCTCGCATCACAACAACCATTGCAGCGCAGTATAGCCGCCAGTGGCAGAGGGTGCAAGCCAGATGTTTAGGAAAGATTTCGCATTGCGGCGATCGGCATTTTCTATATTCTCGTTTCTATATCCTTCCCTTATGGTATACTAGCCCCATTCCCTACGACGGGCAACTCATCACGCAACGACAGCGGCTGATGGATACGCACCAACCAGATTGTACCCTGTAGGGGCTTGGGCCTTGAGCGACACTCCCGCGATTGAACTGCGTCATGTGGTCAAGCAGTTTGGCGCTACCTACGCCGTAGACCACGTTTCGCTCCAGATTGGTGATGGCGAATTCTTTTCGCTGCTAGGGCCGAGTGGCTGTGGCAAGACCACAACGCTGCGAATGATCGCGGGATTCGAGTATCCCTCCAGTGGTGAGGTGCTGATCCACGGATGCCCGATGGCCGCCACGCCACCCCATCGCCGTCCAGTCAATACCGTCTTTCAATCCTACGCGCTCTTTCCCCATATGAGCGTGGAACAGAATGTGGCCTTCGGCTTGCAGATGAAACGTCTGCCGAAGCACGAGATTGGCCCCCGCGTGCAAGCCGCCCTCGCCTTGGTGCGCTTGGAGGGCTTTGAGCAGCGGCGTCCACGCGAGATGTCGGGCGGTCAACAGCAGCGCGTTGCCCTTGCGCGTGCCCTGGTCAATCAGCCAGAAGTGTTGCTCCTCGATGAGCCGCTTGGCGCACTCGATCAGAAACTGCGTAAAGAGATGCAGTTTGAACTCAAAAGCCTCCAGCATCGTGTTGGGATTACCTTTATCTTTGTAACCCACGACCAAGAGGAGGCGCTGATCATGTCGGATCGTATTGCGGTCATGAACCAGGGTAAGGTGCTGCAGGTTGGCAGCCCCACCGAGATCTATGAGCGCCCCACATGTCGTTTTGTGGCCGATTTTATTGGCGAGACCAACTTTATTGATGGGCAGGTTGTGGCGCATGCGGGTGACTATGCCACGATTGTGAGCAGAGATGGGCTTGAGCTACGGGGCATGATGCCGCGCCCAATAGCGGTGGGCAGCCAGGCGACCCTTTCGATTCGCCCGGAAAAGACGCGGCTGCTGACGCTCGATCAGGCTGGCAATGGGCATGGTGCATGTAGCTTCCCGGCCACCGTCGAACTTGTCAGTTACATTGGTTCGGATACACGCATTACAGTACGGCTCAACGCGCAACGCACCCTGCATGTATGGGAGCAAAATACGCGCAGTACCCTCGACCGCAATGCCTACTGGCAACCCGGCGAAGCAGCGCTGCTTGTCTGCCCGCCAGAGAATGCGTTGGTGTTGGTGGAGTGAGGCGGCGGGAGACAGGGAAGGTTTCAGAAGGGCGCTTGTAGCTTTACCGTCGTAGTGCCGACTTATGGTCTTCCAGTAAATAATCCGCTAACCAGACCTCGCAGATCTGGCATATCTATCAGGTCTAGTCCGTGCCGCGACACCGGATTAATTTCTGGAAGACCATTAGTCGGCATCCGGGGGTTGTCGGCGACCTCAGCCGACTAAAGTCAGCGGGAGGCGAAGCAGTGGGAGGCGATGCGGCGAAGCGGTAGCATAAACGCTAAACAGATTACACCATTTACCCTTGAACATACCGCATGATCAAGAACGCTAACGCCCATTGGGACACCATGTTCGGCAATCTACAATCTACAATCTACAATCTACAATCGTAAATAATATTACCCATGCTAGAACAGACTCACGCCCGCCGCGATCGGCGCAACCTCATTGCTCTACTTACCCCCGGAATGCTCTGGCTGCTGCTCTTTTTTGCACTGCCACTTGTGATCATTCTGCTCTATAGCTTTATGACCAATGGGCCAAGGGGGGCGGTGATCTGGCAGCCAACTCTTGAGAACTACCGGACGCTCTTTACCCAGACGATCTATGTCAATGCCTATATGCGCTCAATTCGGATTAGCCTTGAAACGACGCTGATCTGTCTGCTTTTGGGCTATCCCTTGGCGCTCTTTATTGTGCGCCAACCGGCCCATTGGCGTACTTTTTTGCTCTTTTTGGTGTTGATTCCCTTTTGGACCAATTTCTTGGTGCGGATTTATGCATGGCAGATTATTCTCGCCAATAATGGCATCATCAATACAGGGTTAGGGGCGCTAGGGTTTGCGCCTATGCCGCTACTCAATACAGAAGGGGCGACGCTCCTTGGTCTGGTATATGGCGAATTGCCCTTTATGGTCTTGCCACTCTATGCCGCACTTGCGCGCTTCGATTTTACCCTGCTAGAGGCGGCAGCCGATCTGGGGGCCAACCGCTGGCAGGCTTTTTGGCGCATTATGGTGCCCCAAACCATGCCTGGGATTGTCGCAGGCTCAGTGCTGGTCTTTATTCCCACCTTGGGCCAGTTTGTGGTGGCTGAACTGCTGGGCGGGGCCAAAGTGGACTACCTGGGCAACCTGATCCAGCGCCTCTTCCTGCGTTCCAACCCGGTCAATTGGCCCCTCGGCTCGGCCTTGGCGGTCGCTATGATGATCATCCTGCTTGCCTTGATCTTCTGGTACTTTCGTGTGACCCGTGAGGAGCAGCGATGATCAAGAGTCTACCTGCGGGCGCACAAGCGCCACCCGCAACCTCACAGCAGCGGCAGCATGGGTGGCTGCGTCGGGCCTTGAGCGGCTATGCGCTCCTCGTCTACGCCTTCCTCTACCTGCCGATTGTTGTCCTCGTTGTCTTCTCCTTCACCCGTGATGAATTTGGGGTGCGTTGGACCGGGTTTACCCTTGAGTGGTACATCCGCCTCTTCAATAACCCGCGCCTGATGGGCGCTGCCGTCAATTCGCTCGTTGTTGGACTCATATCCACCTTTGTTGCCACGCTGCTCGGTACGCTGATTGCCCTTGCCATGGAACGTTACCGCTTTCGTGGGCGCAGTGGAGTGGATGGCCTGCTCTATCTGCCCATCGTCATGCCTGAGATTGTCATGGCGGTGGCGCTGCTCGCCTTCTTAGCCCTGGTCTTCGACCTGATCAACGCTCTGACTGGCCAGATGTTGCGGCGTAGCCTCGTGACCGTGACGATTGGCCATATTGCCTTTAGTATCAGCTTTGTGGCGGTGGTGGTGCGCGCCAGTCTGAAAGGCTTTGATCGGCGGATCGAAGAGGCAGCGGCTGATCTAGGGGCCAATAGTTGGCAGATCTTCTGGCGCATCACCTTCCCCCTGATTCTGCCAGGAATCATTGGCGGGGGACTCTTGGCCTTTACGCTCTCGCTCGACGACTTTATCATCAGCCTCTTCCTCTCTGGGCCAGGCACATCGTTGCTGCCTGTAGAGGTGTACAACCGCGTGCGGCGGGCGATTACGCCCGAAATCAACGCGATCTCGACCATCATGTTGCTGCTTTCGATTACACTAGTGGTGCTTTCACAGTTGGCGCAACGCCGCCGCTGAAAGCGGTTCTGGGGCGAAGGCAACGCAGTGTATTTGCCTTCTTTTGCGGCAATGAACACGTCTTCTGTCCACAGTCCAGAAGGGGAGAAACGGCCTCCCTATCTGCAAAAAGAAAGGTTTAACCCATGACTCCATTCCGTTCGCTGTTCTGTTTGCTGCTACTGCTGCCCCTGCTCGTAGCCTGTGGGAGTGAACCGACCACGGCGCCACCGCCGCCCGCACTCGAAGCTACAGACAGCACGGGATTGGAAGATGGAGTGGATCGGGCGCAACTGGCCTCCGAACTCTACTTCTACAACTGGGGCGATTTCATCGATATGGATACGCTGGCCCAGTTTGAGGCGGAGTATGGGGTACGGGTGATCTACGACCTCTACGACTCCAACGAAGACATGATCGCCCAGGTACGTACCGGCAATTCGGGCTACGATATCGTGGTACCTTCCGACTACGCCGTGCAGATGCTGATTGAAGAGGGCTTACTGCAACCCCTTGAGCTTGAGCGCCTCGACAACCTGCGTCACATCGATCCCGACTATCTCAACACCTACTTTGATCCGGGCAATCGCTACTCGGTGCCCTACATGTTTGGGCTGACCGGCATCGTCTACAACCGCGAATTTTTCCCGGAGGGCGTCGAGAGTTGGGCAGCGCTCTTTGACCCCGCGCAACTGGAGGCCATTCGTGGGCGCTTCAGCATGCTTGATGACGAACGTGAAACGCCAGGGGCGGCGCTGAAATACCTTGGCTACTCCTACAACACCACTGAGCCGGAAGCACTGCAACAGGCCCAAGAGTTGCTGATTACCCAGAAGCCCTTCCTCGCGGCCTACAACAGCGCCGACGTAAACCGCAAGATGGCCTCGGGCGAATATGTGATCGCCCACTCCTGGAGTGGCTCGGCGATGCAGGCACGCCTCGGGCTTGAGGGTGAATTCTCGGGCAACCCAGCGATCAACTTTGTCATCCCGCAGGAGGGTGGAGCGATCTGGATGGACAACCTCGCCATCCTGAGCGAATCGGCCAACGCCTACACCGCCCATGTCTTCATCAACTTCCTGCTCCGTCCCGAGATTGCCGCCCAGAACGCCGACTATGTTGGCTACATCACCCCCAACGAAGCCGCGATTCCGCTCATGTCGGAAGAGGTGCAGGCGCTCTACGCAGCAGGCTTTGCGCCCGATGATGCCTTGCTGACGCGCCTCGAATGGATCGAGCGTACCGAAGCCACTGCGGTCTTTAGCGATCTTTGGACGGTTGTGAAGGGGGAATGACACCAATTACGCAATAGGGTAATGTACCCTGAAACCATCCCTTAAGTGGTACAATGCCTCCATGCAGCAGCCTAACGACAACAGCAACGAACTCCTCGCCGTGCTTGCCGCCAGTGAACTCCACTACGATGAGAGTCCTCTCTTCGGCGCTGGGATTGATCAACTGGCCCTACCCGCCTTTGAACACTACCACCAGCGCTAATTTGGCATGAGCCTTGAGGAACACCTGAGCGAAAGCGGGATCGATCTGCCCCACTTGCTCTGCAATCTGCACCTCTTACACGACCTCGACGGCGTTCCAACCCTCGTAGGCGAAGAGTTGCGCGTATGCATCTGGGCCCGACCGGGGGGGTAGAAAGGGAGGGGTTCGGGGAGGGCGAAGTCCTCCCCGAACCCCTCCCACAATAAGGTATCTATTCCATGAGCCACACACTCGTCGCGCATCTTCGAGCAGATCGCCCGCACCATTGACACCAGCGCACCCAGCGGCGCAGACTGGCACCGCACCCTGCTTATGCAAATGTCCGCCCCAGTGGAAGAAAAACGCCCTGCCGTCATCAGCCGCGAAGTACGCTTCTGCCTAGATGAATACCGTGGCTTTCGCCATGTCGTGCGCCACATCTACACCTTCAATCTCCGCTCCACGCGACTGCAGGAACTCGCCCTCGGGCTACGCAACTGTTATGACTCGTTACAGCATGATCTACAAAGCTTTATCACATTTCTCAAACAGGTGGAAGCAGCTTGAACAGAGCGATCAAAACATTCCTTGACGCCGACCAACTCGGCATCCGGCTCGAATTCGTTCGCGGCCTACCCTTATGGGAGGCATCACCAGTGGTGCGCCACCAACGCGCCATTGATCGCATCCGCGCCAGCATCAGCCCGGTAGCTCCAGAGGGCGGATGCACCTGCGTCCACCTTGCCGACATCTACATCCACTTCCCCGACGGCTCACTCAAACGGCCTGACATCGCCATCTTCTGCCAAGAGCCAGCGGAAGAGGACGAAGCAGTACGCCTCATCCCCGAAGCAGTGATCGAAGTAGTAAGTCGCGGCTTCGAGGCCAAAGACCTCGAAATCGGCCCCCCCTTCTACCTCAGCCAAGGCGTCAAAGACATCGTCGTCTTCGACCCACACACCCTCCTCGTCCTCCACATCCAGCAGCACGGTGCCTGGCGCCACACCTCGCCAGTGGAATTGACGCTCTGCTGTGGCTGTACATGCCGGGTGTAGGAATGCTTGCCCCATATGGTATAATGCGCCCTACGCAACATATTCGTAACGTATGGACTCGTCCACTTTGGCCATATAAATTGGGTGTGACTGGAATCTGTAGGGCGGTGCCCTGCAACCCCCGCCAGACAGGGGGAAATGCGGGGGAACCAGGTTCCCCCCCACCCCCCATCTACACATTTTGGTCACACCCATATAAATTATAGACCCCCGCTATGCCCTGTAATTTTGCCCTCACTGGTGTCGGTGGCTACATCGCCCCTCGCCATCTCAAAGCCATCCGTGATACTGGTAATCTCTTGGTAGCCGCTACCGATCCCAAGGATTCGGTTGGCCTGCTTGACCAGTTTGGTTTTGAGACAGGCTTCTTTACCGAGTTTGAACGCTTCGACCGTCACCTTGAGAAGTTGCGCCGGGGGCCGGAAGAGCAGCGCGTTCACTATCTCAGTATCTGCTCACCCAACTACCTCCACGACGCCCACTGCCGTGCAGCGCTACGTGTGGGCGCTCACGCCATCTGCGAAAAACCTCTGGTGATCAATCCGTGGAATCTTGCACCACTAGAAGAACTAGAGGCCGAGACCAATAGACGGATTTATAATGTGTTGCAACTGCGCGTGCATCCCACGCTGATGCAGTTGCGCGAAGCGTTACTGCGTGAACGCAGTAGCGGCAAGCAGCACGATGTGGTCCTCACCTACATTACCGCCCGTGGCCCCTGGTACCATGTCTCATGGAAGGGTCAACTCGATAAATCGGGGGGCGTCGCAACCAACATCGGTATTCACTTCTTCGATCTGCTCCTCTGGCTCTTTGGCCCCGCTGGTGAGTATCGCGTCCACCACGCAGACACGCAGCGTATGACAGGCTTTCTCGAACTAGAACATGCGCGGGTGCGCTGGTTCCTCTCGTTGGATCACCGCGATCTCCCCTTCACTGCCGAGCCGGGCAAACGCACCACCTTCCGCTCAATCACCATTGATGGCCAAGAGTTGGAGTTTACCGAAGGCTTCAGCGATCTGCACACGCGCATCTATGAAGAGGTGTTGGCCGGGCGCGGCTTTGGCATTGCCGATGCGCGACCATCAATCGAATTGGTCTACAACCTACGAACCGTGGCACCGAACGGGAACGATGACGGCTTGCGCCATCCCTTGCTGACAAACGAGAAACGCTGATGGCCATCCCTCTGCTCGACCTCAAAGCCCAATACGCCACACTGCGTGAAGAGCTCAACGCCGCCCTACTGCGCGTGGTCGAGAGCCAGCACTTTATTCTCGGCCCCGAGGTTGAGGCGTTCGAGCAAGCGGTCGCCACCTACGTGCAGTGCCAGTACGGCATCGGCGTCTCTTCCGGCAGCGACGCGCTGCTCGCCGCACTCATGGCCATCGGCATCGGCCCCGGCGACGAAGTGATCACCACACCCTACAGCTTCTTTGCCACGGCGGGTGCGATTGTGCGCCTGGGGGCCAAGCCAGTCTTTGTGGACATCGAACCCCAAACCTACAACATTGACCCGCACCTGATTGCGGCGGCCATCAGCCCACGCACGCGAGCGATCATTCCGGTTCACCTCTACGGCCAAATGGCCGTTATGGAACCAATCATGGCCCTCGCCGCGCAGCACAACCTCATCGTCATTGAGGACGCAGCGCAAGCCATTGGGGCGGAAGAGCAGGGGCGACGAGCCGGTTCCATCGGCCACATGGGCTGCTTCAGCTTCTTCCCCTCCAAGAACCTCGGCGGCTTCGGCGACGGCGGCATGGTCACCACCAACGACCCTGAGTTGGCCAAGAAACTCCGCCTACTGCGCAGCCACGGTGCCGAACCCAAATACTACCACCAACTCATCGGCGGCAACTTCCGCCTGGACGCCATCCAAGCCGCAGTGCTGCGGGTCAAACTCAAATACCTCGACACCTGGACAACCGCCCGTCAGCGCAACGCCGCCCGCTACCGCGAGCTACTCGCCGCCGCTGGCAACCCGCCGGTCGCCCCCCCGCTCGAACGGCCCAACGTGCGCCACATCTACAACCAATTCGTGGTCCGCACACCAGCGCGCGATGCACTCATGGCCCAGCTCAAAGCCCAAGGCATCGGCTGCGAAGTCTACTACCCGCTGCCATTGCACCTGCAAGCCTGCTTTGCCACATTAGGCTACCAACCCGGCAGCCTGCCGGAGAGCGAAGCCGCCGCCCAAGAAACCCTAGCGATCCCGGTCTACCCAGAGTTGGCGGAGGAGCAGGTGGCGGTGGTGGCAAGATACTGCCACATAAGATAAATTCGATTTAGCAATTGAATTGCGGTAGATGTAGATTCGGATGAGGTTATGAATCGTTATGTGTTTTTTAAATCTGTTCGTACATATTTACCCGATAATTTTAAGATTTTATTAAAGGCTGTTCGTGATTATGGTTTTCGTGCCTTATATCAAGGCATTGAGCGTCTTTGTCCCATATGTATGAAATCTGCACGTCGTTTTCGTCCTACTGGTCGTCCAATGCGTACTGATGCAAAATGTGTTCACTGTACTGCTCTTGAGAGACACCGTATGCTTTGGGTTTTTATTCAACGTTCAACTAATCTTCTGAACGGATCACCTAAAAAATTATTACATATTGCGCCAGAGCCATGTTTGGAGTCTCGTTTGCGCAATATGTTTGGTATGTCCTACGTTACAGCAGATCTTAGTTCTAACAAGGTAAACCTCAAATTTGATATTATCCAACTCCCACACCCTGACAATTCATTTGATGTGGTATTATGTAGCCATGTTTTTGAACACATCCCAAATGACCGAGCAGCAATGCGTGAAATAAAGAGGGTACTTAAGCCTGATGGATGGGCGATTTTGCTCGTTCCAATCACTGTTGATCATACAATCGAAGATGCGTCAATCACTGATCCTACTGAACGACTTCGCCTTTTTGGGCAAGAAGATCATGTACGGCGTTATGGGCCGGATTATATTGATCGCTTACGTGATGCTGGCTTTCACGTTCGTGTTATCCGTTCACATGATTTTGCTACAAATTCAGAAATAGTCCAATTCGGACTAACACGGGCGAGTGGAGAGATTTATTATTGCACATGAAATTAAATGTGAATTTGTACACAAATTCGCAAGACAAAGTTATATTGTAATTATGACAATACTATTCGAGTGTTTTTAATTAATCTAAACCATATGACCAATCCACGTCCCTTTATTATCTTTGGCTCGCCCATCATTGAAGATGACGAGATCCGCGAAGTTGTCGCAAGCATGGAGAGCGGCTGGCTTGGCACTGGGCCAAAGGTTGCTCGTTTCGAGCAGGATTTTGCGGCCTACAAAGGGGCATCTCATGTTGCGGCGGTGAATTCCTGCACGGCAGCGCTCCACTTGAGTATGCTCGCTGCTGGTCTTCAGCCCGGTGATGAAGTTATCACGACCCCACTCACCTTCTGTGCTAGTGTCAATGCGATTATTCACGCTGGACTTACCCCAGTGCTGGCCGATATTGATCCGGTGACGATGAATATTGATCCGAATCAGGTCGAAGCACGTATTACACCGCATACACAAGCGATCCTACCTGTTCACTTTGCTGGTCGTCCCTGTGATATGGATGGACTCCGCTCCATCGCAAAACAGCACCAATTGAAGATCATTGAAGACTGTGCCCACGCGATTGAAACTGAGTACAAGGGCCAGAAGGCCGGTACGATAGGTGATTTTGGTTGCTTCAGTTTCTATGTCACTAAGAATATCATTACTGGCGAAGGCGGGATGGTGCTTGCTCGCCAGGAAGAGGATCTGGCGCGAGTCAAGATGTTAGCGTTACACGGTATGAGCAAGGATGCCTGGAAACGCTTTAGTGACGATGGGTATAAGCACTACCAAGTGATCGAGTGTGGGTTCAAGTACAATATGATGGATTTGCAAGCCGCGATTGGCATACACCAACTGCGCCGCGTCGAAGCCTACTGGCAGCGTCGTCAGACCATCTGGCAGACCTACAATCAAGCCTTTGGGGATCTTCCGATCACGCTCCCAGCCGATCCAGAACCAGAGACGCGCCATGGCTACCACCTCTACACCCTGCTCATTGATGAAGCCCAAACTGGCATTGGCCGTGACGCCTTTCTTGACGCCATGACCCAACGGCGGATTGGCGTTGGTGTTCATTACCTCAGTATTCCCGAACACCCCTACTACCAGCAGACCTTCGGCTGGCGACCTGATGACTACCCACATGCCATGCGCATCGGACGGCAGACGGTGAGCATGCCACTTTCGCCGAAACTGAGCGATGAGGATGTAGAGTATGTGCGTGAAGCTGTGCATTCTATATTGAGGTGTATATGCACTTGACAGCCCAGCGATTTAAGCGGTTGAATCCCTTAAATAAAGTATTGGTATATACGCAGGGTTCATTATCAGATATCCCTACTCTACCTGAAGGCCATAAGTTTACTATTCAAGAGATGGATATGTGCAGTCCATCTGATATAAACACTTGGTTAACCATCTATAATGATGCCTTTCGTCGCCAATGGGATGCGGAGCAATTCAAAAAAGATGTACTTCAACATCCCCACGTCCTCGTTACCAACACGTTCTTTCTTCTTGCACATAGTAAACCTATAGGTATTACGTCAATCGGCGTATTTCGCAGAAATCAGGACATTGGAGTCGGTCATTATATCGGAATTAAACATTCTTGGCAAGGCAAAGGAATAGGTCGATACTTGGCAATTCTAAGATTTAACTTACTTAAGTGTCGAAATATAGCTATAGCCGAAAGCGAAACAACCTTGCGTCACCAAGATTCGATTCGCTTGCATTTTTCCTTAGGTTTTAAGCCTAAGAAGAAACCTGACTACTGGAATACTAATGATCAGTCTTTGCGCATTTTCAAATTTTTAGCATGGCATAATCTACACAAAATGTATCAAGATTGGGTTTTAACAAAAAATTGAAAATGGAATCGCTCGGTGAATTTTGCGTGAGCATATTTGGCAATAGGACAGAACCATGAGCCTACGCTTGCAAGCATTCTCGGGTGTAAGATGGACAACATTAGCTACTGTGGTAACTACCACGACGCAACTCTTGCAACTGGTGGTTTTAGCTCGTTTATTAGCTCCTGAAGCTTTTGGGTTAATGGCGATGGTTATGGTCATGATTGGATTTGCGCAATCTTATGCTGATGCGGGTATCAGTTCAGCCATTGTTCATCGTCAAGATATAACTTCCAAACAATTATCAAGTCTCTATTGGCTAAATATCATGGTAGGGGTAGTGATATTTGTAATATTATGGATTTTAACACCCTTTATAGCGAGATTGTTTAATGAATCTCAATTAATAGCTTTACTTCATGCCGTAATAATCATTTTTTTAATTGTACCGCTTGGTAAACAATATGAAGTATTATTGCAAAAAAATCTAAATTTTAACTTGTTGGCTCGTCAAGAGATTATTGCTGCAATTATTAGTACTAGTTTAGCAATTAGTTGTGCTTTTGTTGGTATGGGTGTGTGGTCACTTGTGATAGGACAAATATCGCTTGTCTTGACACGAACATTGATGTTGTTATGGGTCGGCATGCAAATTCACCGTCCATCTATCCATTTTTGCTGGCAAGATTTACAAGGCTATTGGCAATTTGGTCTCTACCAAGTGGGAGAGCGCAACATCAATTTTCTGGCGCAACGTATTGATCAACTGCTTATCGGTGGCATTCTTGGGGCACAAGCGCTGGGTTACTATAGTTTTGCCTTTAATTTAGTATCTCTACCGCAAAACCGCATTAATCCTATTGTAACAAAAGTCGCATTTCCTACATTTGCTAAGATTCAAGATGATATTCCAAGGTTGCAACGCGGTTATTTGAGCGTGCTGAAAATGCTGACACTCATCAATGCCCCGCTATTAATTGGGATGATCGTGCTTGCTCCGA
Organism: Candidatus Viridilinea mediisalina; assembly: GCF_002532535.1. Taxonomy (GTDB): domain Bacteria; phylum Chloroflexota; class Chloroflexia; order Chloroflexales; family Chloroflexaceae; genus Viridilinea; species Viridilinea mediisalina. Next base: position 41,189 of record NZ_NQWI01000026.1, on the reverse strand, counting down.
TGTTTGTCCCCCTTATATTTGGTGAGCAATGGCTCCCTAGCATGGTGCTTGTGCAACTAGCAGCAATTGTATCGCTGATGCGTGGCATAGGTAACCCTGTAGGTAGTCTCCTGTTAGCACGAGGACGGGCGGATTTGGGCTTTAAATGGAATCTTGGACTTTTCTTATTCTCTGCGCCTTTTATTTACGTTAGCGCTCTATGGGGCGATGTAGTTACCGTAGCTGCGACATGGGTGTTACTACAGGTCATATTGAAATTACCAGCGTACCTCTGGCTGATCCGACCGCTTATTGGTCCTTGTGGTAAAGCGTATATCGGAGCAACAGCAGTGCCCATTGGTCTGGCCTCGATCATGGGTGTAATCGTCTGGTTAGGGCTCTCACTTTCCTCAATAAGTTGGCTCAGTATGCTATCACTTATTGCGCTCGGTGGAAGTGTGTACGTAGTGATTTTGTGGATAGCCGAGCGGAAGATGTTGGTTGATTTAGGCGACTTGGTGTTGGGAAGCAGAAATCCTTTAAATCATAAAAAGGTTTCGTTTACATGAATTCCGCTTCTTACCCTATTCACAACAAGCAATTTACCACTCTCTCTTTGTTTTTTTTAAGCTCATTGTTTATTTCATTAGGGGTGAGTATTGCAATTTTTGCTTCTCAAACCCATTTGGGGATATTGCTCACAGCAATAGGTGTTGCTATACCTATTTGGACTGCATTAGTTTCATATAGTTCATATCGTATAACACTGTTTGGATTATTGATTTGCTGCATTGTTCTTGTTCCACCTTTATCGCTCGGCAATTTAAATTGGCGAGTGCATCAAATTTTTCTCCTCTTTCTCTTACCTTTCATTGTTTATTGGCGAAGACATACTCTTTCCCGCCTAGATGTTCTTTTAAGTTTATATGCATTAGCTATTATTACTTCTACGATAGTTGGAAGTATTTTGGGTAACACACCAGCTTTACGCGATTGGTTTGAGTTAGCCAAGCCCGGTTTTTGGTGGTTAATATTTAGCTTTGGATTGGGTTGTGGTTGGAGTTGGAAGTCTAAAATCCACGCACTCTGGATTTTTCTTATTTGTGGTTTTGGTCTTACAATTTTATCAATTGCTCAATATACGAATGCTGGCGATGTAAATAATTGGTTAACTCCGATTTTTGTGACCAATGAGGATTTCTTACGAGTAGCGAACTATCGAGTCCTTGGTACGTTTGGTAACCCTGTGCGTGTCGGCAGCACAATGGCAGGTATTTTGGGTGTCCTGGGGGTTTTCATCTTGTTTGGAAAATGTTCGCTATGGCTCCGCATGTTCCTTGTTCTTTATGCATTAGGAGTTAGTATTGCTATCTTGATGACTGCATCACGCGTTTCTTTGGGAGCAGGTGGTTTGGCCGTTATCGGAGCTGTGCTGTTTTTTATCTGGTATAGAATTCGCTTTGTGTTCAGCAAATTGATTGTGACAATTTTGCTTAGTTTACTAGCTATGTTTGGACTTATAGGGGTCTTTCTTTGGGCAGAAAGAATCTCGCGCGATTACTCTTATGCATCTGCAATCCTTAGTGGTAATCCTTTAATTGGAACATTGTATCGTTTAAATTCTGTTGGCAGCGAATTTGATGAAGGCGCACGGCGATTATCGGACTGGCAGTTGGCATGGCAATTAGGTCTGGAATCGCCAGTTTTTGGTGTGGGACCATCCAAAAACGTTGATGATTTTACATATTTTCATAGCGAGCATCTAACAGTGTTTCGCAGGTATGGATTTGTAGGTGTTTTTTTATTCACCATGATTTATGTAAACATTATTTTATATGCATACAAAGAATTTAGAAGCGGCATTGAATTAAGGAATCAGTCAAAAATAATTTTGTCCTTATCTGTATTGTTGTTTACTGTTGTCTTTGTTCTAGATGGATTTTTTTCAAATGGTGCTGCTTCGGATTTTCAGCAATCCGCAGTCCATTGGTGGCTTGTAGGTGTTTTGTATGGAAGACAGCGTCGGGAAGTTACATAACTTGAGGTATGATTCCGTGCAACATAACAAGATAGTAGTAGCTCATTTCATGCGTGCATATCTACCTGGAACATGCACTTTTATCTATCAATACCTAACTAACATTCGTCGTTACACATCGGTTGTCTTAGCGAATCAGCGTGAGCAATTGGATCAATTTCCATTTCCACATCTCTACACCCCCCCATTGTCACCCTTCAGCATGTTCATGGTACGAGCCGAACGGAGGCTGCTCCACCGGCAACGTCTGATCGAGCCGTTTTTTAAGCAGGCGCTACGGACATCACAAGCCAGCCTGATTCATGCCCATTTTGGCTACACTGGTGTGTATGCGTTACCTCTCCAGAGCGCCAGTGGTTTGCCTCTCGTGACGACCTTCTATGGTGCAGATGTATCATCCATCCCTCGCAGTCCTCAGTGGCACAGAAGCTACCGCAAACTCTTCGAGAGGGGTTCTCTCTTTCTCGTTGAGGGATCCCATTTGCGTGATCAACTTATAGCTTTAGGTTGTCCTGCCGAGAAGGTCAAAATTCAGCGTATTGGGGTTGATCTCACACAATTTAGCTATCGTCCCTCGCCACCGACCAATGAAGCCATCCGTATACTAATGGTTGGTCGCCTCACCGAAAAGAAAGGCGTTGAATATGGTATTCGCGCTTTTGCACAAGTGGCAGCTAAACATCCTAAAATTGAACTCAATATTATCGGTGATGGTGAACTACGCAAAAAAATTCAGCAGTTAATCAATCGATTGAAACACAATGTGCGATCTAGGATTAAGTTGCTTGGCTATGTAAACTATGCGGCCTATGCCAAAGAAGCGAACCAGACACATATTTTTATGGCACCAAGTGTGACTGCTAAGAATGGTGACTCAGAAGGTGGTGCGCCAACAGTTCTGATCGAGATGCAAGCGCGTGGCCTGCCAATTCTCTCTACACAGCATGCTGATATTCCGGAAGTTGTGGTTGATGGAAGCAGTGGCTATTTGGTGCCTGAGCGCAATCCAGTGGCCCTAGCAGAGAAACTGTCTGCGTTATTGGAAACACCTGAACAATGGGATATACTAGGGCAGGCTGGACGAGTACATGTTGAGCAGAACCACGATATTCGCAAGCTGGCGCAAGAACTTGAAGCGAAGTACGATCAGTTGCTGGTTCGCTAGGTAAGATCTAAGATAATGAATGTACGCATATCTATCATTCTGACAATTTCTTTGGCGCTTGTTTTTTTTATCACTGAGGGGTATATCGAATTGCGTCGCAATGTGGCCTGGGTAGTACTGATCAACACATGGATTTCTTCAGAGGCCAAGCTAAGTCCAGATGTTTCAGATTTCAACCATCTGGACGATTGGAATTTTCAGCGATTGGCTGGTATGAGCGCTTACCTAACAGGTAATTGCAATGAGGCGGCACAGGCATTTGATACAGCGTTGCAGATGAAACCCCATGAAACCATGATGCTCTTTTTTGCAGGTCATGCCTACTATCAGTGTGGATATTCATCAATAGCCGTGAATCGGTGGCAGCGTGCTGGGGCTGCACCTGAACTTCTCGCACGCTGCCAAACTGCCTTTAGCCGAGATGAGATGGATCATGCCCGCAACTGGTGCCAACTTGCGGTTGCAACCAACCCTAAATTGTCGGAAGCCCATTTCCAACTTGGACGGGTGTATCAGATACAGCGCGATTATTACAATGCTTTGGCAAGTTTTGAACGGGCGGCTGCTTTAGATCAATACTACAAGATGGTATTCTTCCAAATTGGGCTAACCCAACGAGCTCTGGGTGATCTACAAAGCGCAAAATTTTATCTACGGAGAGAAATTGAGATAAACCCGACCTATTCGGGTTCTTGGTATGTCATAGGACTCACTTACTTCGATCAACAACAGTATCCAGAAGCTATCGAGTATTTCCTTACATCTATTCATATGGATGATCGAAGATACGCAATGGCTGAAACATATGTCTTGAATGCGATCAAAGATAATCCAACGAATGCCGGAGCATACTACACCCTTGGTAAACTCTACCTAGTACAACAACGCTATGAAGAAGCATATCAGCATTTATTGGAAGCTGAGCGACTCGATCCTGAACGATTTGCTTTTAATGAATCCGAATAATTGATACCAGCAATTGTTGTATTTGGATATTAATCTTAATGACTATGACTAAAATCTGTCACCTAACCTCTGTTCATCCACCATTCGATACACGCATTTTTCATAAAGAGTGTAGAACCCTTGCTGATGCTGGCTATGACGTGGTTTTGATTGCTCCACACACCCGCTCCGAAGTAGTGAATGGAGTTAGGATTCGTGCTATCACTAAAGCTCGTAGCCGCTTAGTACGCATGATATTCACAGCATTCAATGCCTATCGAGCAGCAGTGCAAGAACAAGCACAGATCTACCATTTGCATGACCCGGAACTATTACCCTTTGGTTTGCTATTAAAGCTGCAAGGTGCCACTGTGGTGTATGATGTCCATGAAGACTACACTACCTCAGTTAAACAACGCTATAACCTGCCTCGCTGGATTACGTCAATCTTGAGTGCAACCATTGCTCTGGGCGAGCCTTTGATGGCACGACCAATGCAGGTGGTTGTTGCTGAGCGATACTATCACCGACGATTCCCTCATAGCATTGAGGTTCTCAACTATCCGTTAGTTGAACGTCTGCAACAATGTGGTGAGTATAGCAGTCCCAGACCTCTCCATTTACTCTATACCGGGGGGATAAGTGAAGATCGTGGAGCTCTCATCTATGCTCAACTCGTAAAACATTTTACTGATCTCGAAATCACCCTCGTTGGTCGTTGCTCAACAACACTGGTTGAACGGATGTGTGCCATCGCTGGAGAAGGGGCAAGACGGCTCCATTTTGAATGTACAGAGCAAGGAGTTAATTACGAATATATTATTGATGCGTATAAAAAACAGACTTGGCTGGCTGGTATTGCGATATTTCCACCAACACCGCATTATATAGAAAAGGAATTAACCAAGTTTTTTGAGTATATGACAGTTGGATTACCAATCATCTGCTCAAATTTTCCTGTATGGAAGGAGCTTATGATTGAGAGTCGCGCTGGGTTGTGTGTTAATCCTAATGATTTGTATGAAATCATGAACGTTATTCGCTTTCTTTCTAAGAATCCGCAATATGCCCAATTTCTTAGTCATCAGGGTAGGCATGCGGTGCGTAAACGTTACCAATGGAATACGCAAGCTCAACAATTGTTGCGGTTTTACGCAGATATGTTAGCGAAGAATAACAAGTGACTAGTAAGATTTGCCACATTCCAATGAGCTAATGAACTTTGGTATAATCTGCTGTATGGTATAAGCGCATATGCACATCATCCACGTTGTAGGTGCCCGCCCCAACTTCATGAAGGTCGCGCCAGTCTTGCAAGCGTTGCGAGCCTATCCTGATATTACACAACATCTTGTCCACACTGGTCAGCATTATGATGCGGCGATGTCTGAGATCTTCTTTCAGCAATTGGGCTTGCCAGAACCAGACATCAATCTAGAGGTAGGGTCGGGCAGTCACGCGGTACAGACAGCCCAGGTCATGCTGCGTTTCGAAGAGACGGTGCTGGCCCAACGCCCTGATCTCGTGCTGGTCTATGGCGATGTCAACTCGACCGTGGCTGCAAGCCTGGTCTGTGCCAAGCTGGGCATCCGGGTGGGGCACGTTGAGGCGGGGCTACGTTCGTTCGACCGCACCATGCCCGAAGAGATCAATCGGTTGGTGACCGATCAGATCGCCGATCTGCTCTTCACCCCCTCAGCGGATGGCGACCATAATCTCCTACGTGAAGGTGTTGACCCCGCAAAGATCCACTTGGTTGGCAATGTCATGATTGATACGCTGGTACGCTTGCTGCCCCAAGCCGAAGCGGGCTGGCCCACGCTGCGTACACGTCTGGGGTTGGGTAAACGCTATGGTCTCGTGACACTGCACCGCCCGTCGAATGTAGACGAGCCCGCGATGCTGGCCCAAATTCTGAAGACGTTGGGTGAGTTAGCGAGCGAACTGCCTTTACTCTTTCCGATCCACCCACGCACACGGCGACGGATCGCCGAGCAGGGTTTGGATGCACAGGCAGCGTGTTTACAGCTCTGTGAGCCGTTGGGTTACTTGGAGTTTCTGGCCTTACAGGCCCATGCCCAGTTGGTGATCAGCGACTCGGGCGGGGTGCAGGAGGAGACAACCTACCTCCGTGTACCATGTTTGACGGTGCGAGCGAACACCGAGCGCCCGGTCACGGTTGAAGTGGGTAGCAACCAGTTGGTAGGCCAAGATATGGCACGACTGCGCGAGGCGGCAGAGAACGTATTGCAGGGTAAATTTCGTAGTGGGGCGATCCCGCCGCTGTGGGATGGGCAAGCCGGAGAGCGGATTGCTGACATTTTGGCAACCAATGAACAAATGAACTAATGCCGCTCACTGATAACAAAGGCATCTTAAAGCCATGAAGATTGCGGTCTATTCTCACTACTTTACCCCAGAAATCGGCGCACCTTCAGCACGTATCTACGATATGAGTCGACAATGGGTTAGTTATGGTGATCAAGTTGAGGTTGTAACTTGTCTGCCTAATCACCCAACCGGAACGCTCTATCCTGGTTATCGGCCAGCGTTGCGGATGTTTGAGCAGCTTGATGGGATTGGAGTACACCGGCACGTAACCTATATTACCCGCAACAGCGGGTTTTTTAAGAAGACTCTGGGCCATATTTCATACCTTCCCGGGGCGCTGTTGGTGAGCAATCGCCATGTAAGCCGTCCTGATGTGTTAATTGGCTCCTCACCTACATTTTTTGCGGCTATCGCAGCAGCACTCAGTGCTGCCTATTGGCGACGGCCCTTTGTGATGGAGGTACGCGATTTGTGGCCAGCAGTCTTTATTGAGTTGGGTGTCTTACGCAACCGAACCATCATTGCTGCACTTGAACGGCTTGAACTCTGGTTGTACCGACAGGCTACACGGATTGTCACGGTGAGTGAAGCTTTTCGACGCAACCTGATCGAGCGGGGGGTGCCGAGCGAGAAGGTCTCCACGATCCCCAATGGAGCTGATATAGCCTATTGGCAACCTCAGCCTGCTCCCGAAGCATTGCGTCAGCGCTTACAGGTCGATGGACAGTTTGTGGTACTATACAGTGGCGCTCATGGTATCTCACAAGCACTCGCTGCGATCATTGCTTGCGCTGAACGTCTGCGCGAACAACGCGACATCACCTTCCTGTTTGTTGGTGAAGGGGCAGAAAAGCCTGCATTAATGAGCTTAGCCCGTGAACGCCAGTTGGATAACGTTCGCTTCTTAGAACCAGTCACCCGCGATGAGGTACGTGCCTTCTATGCGCTTGCTGATGTCTGCTTAGTTCCCTTGCGTAACATCCCCCTGTTTGAGTCCTTCATCCCCTCCAAAATGTTCGAGATCTTGGCAATGGGACGCCCGCTTGTAGGGAGTGTCGCTGGTGAGGCGGCTGAGATTTTGACCCGATCCGGAGGGGCGCTGGTGGTACAACCCGAGGATAGTAATGCAATTGCTCAGGCTATCCAGACACTCTACACCCATCCAGAACAGCGCCAAGAGTTAGGTATGCGCGGTCGTGCCTTTGCCCAAACACATTATAGTCGAGAAGCGTTGGCTAGAGCATACCAACACCTCTTGTCTGAAGCGATACAGGTATATTCACGGAAAAGCTGTTGAAAGTTCTGATTACAGGTGCTACCGGATTCACCGGTAGTTTCGTCGTCACACGCATGCTCGAACAGGGCAATGCTAAGATACGCTGTTTTGTTCGTCCACAGAGTGATTTGAGTAGTCTACCTAAAGATCAGATTGAATTGGCATATGGAGATCTGAATCAACCTGAAACATTACGGCAAGCTCTGCTTGGGATTGATATATTGGTGAATCTTGCTTCATTAGGCTTTGGTCATGCCCCGCAGATTGTCGCAGCAACACAAGCGGCAGGGGTCAAGCGGGCGATCTTTATGAGTACAACCGCGATCTTTACAACCCTCAATGCAGCAAGTAAGCATGTACGGGTAGCAGCCGAAGCAACGATTCAGTCGAGCAGCCTTGATTACACTATCCTCCGTCCGACCATGATCTACGGGAATAAGCGTGATCGGAATATGGTGCGCCTGATCAACTATTTGCAACGCTGGCCAGTAATACCAGTCTTTGGGCGTGGTACCCACCTACAGCAGCCAGTCTATGTTGATGACCTGGCCCGCGCCGTGGTAAGGATCATTGACGAGCCACGCACGTTCAGGCAGAATTACAACTTGCCAGGACAAATGGCTTTGACGTACAATCAGGTTATTAGTACTATCTGCCATCAACTGCAACGCAAGGTTTACCGCCTGCACATGCCGACCCAACCCGTTATTCGGTTACTGCTGTTGGTTGAGCGTTTCGGGCTCCGCCCACCGCTTAAGGCCGAACAAATTATGCGTCTCAATGAGGACAAGGCTTTTGACTACAGTGAGGCTAGCCGCGACTTTGATTACCAACCCCTCAGTTTTAGCGAAGGTATCCGGCAAGAGATGTTGAGTCTTGGCCTCTACCCTAACCCTATGAATGAGCAATCACACGTTCGATAGCCTGGTGAAGAGACTATGCCTAGCACCATGATCCAATTGCTTTTGTTGCTCACCATCGCCCTCCCCGCCACCTATTTCATGGTCGGTGCGGTGGCGCAATGGGCTCGACGCCGTCTGCTGGATGTGCCCAACGAGCGTAGTTCACATAGTCAGCCGACTCCGCGAGGCGGTGGCGTTGCAATTGCGAGCCTCACGCTGCTAGGGCTCTGTGTTGCTCCTGTATGGCATGCGGAACTCGCGAGTAGTACGCTATACATGTGCCTCGCTGCCATGCTCCTGATTGCTGTGCTTGGTTTTGTTGATGATTTGCGTTCACTTCCGGCTGGGTTGCGCCTGGGTGTGCAGTGCCTCGCTGCAGTACTCGTACTCTGGGCCTCAGGTCTATTCGTTACGAATGCGCCAAGCGCTTATACGTGGGTTATAGCCGCTCTGACGCTGGTTTGGTTGGTGGGCTTGACCAATGCGTTTAACTTTATGGATGGCATTGATGGCATCGCTGGGGCACAGGCTGTTGTCGCGGGGCTGGCTTGGTTTGGCTTTAGTCTCGCTGGTGGACATACCTGGCTGGCTGTTTTGAGTGGGTTGCTTGTGATGACGAGCTTGGGTTTCCTAGGTCATAACTGGCCCCCGGCACGCATCTTTATGGGTGATGTGGGTAGTACCTTCTTGGGTTTTAGCTTCGCGTTGCTTCCGTTGTTCTTTGCAGTGCAAAACCCAATTGGCCTCGATTTCTATGCCTGGCTCGTTGTAGGAGCCCTCCTCGTCTGGCCCTTCATCTTTGATACTGGCTATACGCTTGTTGCTCGTATCAAGAGGCGTGAGCGCATCTTTGAGGCCCATCGCAGCCACCTCTATCAGCGTTTGGTGAAGGCTGGTTTCCCCCACCAGAGCGTGACGCTGCTCTACACTGCCCTGAGTGGGCTGGGTGTCATGACCGCAGTTCTGCTCATAAATTTCGCTACCCCGATAGCTTGGCTGGCTCTGCTGTTTCCACTGAGTGTGGCCGTGGGTCTGGTGTTCTTTGTCCACCATGTGGAAGCACAAACCGCTGATGTGGTGCGCCAGCAACGCGTGGAGCGCGGGCGGGTTCGCTTGGTTCAACCGCGAACTGATCATTTGGTTGAACAGAAGCCCCAAGTTTCGCTTCAGGCTGATCGTTCTTCGTAATGCTAATGACCCTATGGCCCGCAGCCTAGTGTCTAGTGACCCGTGAGAAACGGTGTGAGCGCCGCCGCGCGGTGGCGCGGTGGCTGAGCTTGTCGAAGCCCTGCGCCGCCGCACCGTTTGTTTCTCATGAGCGCAGTAAAGCAACTCTTTTGAGTACCACAAGAGCCCCTTCGCCGCGCTCCGAGTGACTATGTGGTTAGGTTCAATCGTAAGTGATATAAAAATTGCGCTGACATGCGAGGCTTAACACTATAGAATACTCTATTCCCTGCATCTCTTGGGCTCATAGTGTGGTACACTACCCAAGATGAAACGAAGCTGTAACGAAGCTGACTCCACGCTGAGTTTGCGGGCATGGGAAGCGTGTGTTCCTATGCTTTGATTAGCCCACGTTGGGCTAGCGATCAGGAAGCTTGGTGTGTTGCTGCAAAGCGATACGCTCGGTGGGCTGGTCGTTCCTTGCCTATAGTTTCGTGAGATGCATATGAGACATTGGCGCAATCGCTATCTGCTCTTCCTCGATCTGATTTTGGTGCCTCTTGCGATCTATGCCGGCTTGCTCCTGCGGCTCGAGCAGTTTACCGTCGCTCCGTTTAGCACTGGTTTTTTTTCCTTTAGTGCGTTAGCTACGGTGTTGACAACCCTGCTGATCTATCAAGGGCGTTTGTATCGCCAGCATTGGGGCTATGCGTCGCTGGGTGAGTTGTTGCGGCTTGGACGTGCGGTTACCCTTGCGCTGGTGCTTGCGACGCTGCTCCAGTTGCTGGCCGCTTCGCTGCAGCCGCTCTTCGCTCTGCCCCGCTCGCTGCCATTCATCGCTCTGCCCCTCGTGCTAGGTGCGATCCTGAGTTCACGTCTGCTGCTGCGCCTCTTTCTGCGCCGCGCACGCCCCACCGCAAGCTTGGCCCATGAGCATAAGGTCTTGATCATGGGGGCCGGGGCCGCAGGAGCCTTGATGGTGCGTGAATTGCAGGGTAATCCGCAGCTTGGCAAGACGATTGTGGGGCTGCTCGACGATAATCCGCAGTTACATGGTATGGCGATCCATGGTGTTTGGGTACTCGGTGATCGCTCGGCAATCCCGCGCCTGGTCGAGACCCACCACGTGCAACAGGTGATTATTGCGATGCCACGGGCATCAGGCAAGGCGATCCGCTCGATTATGAGCATCTGTGCCGATGCTGGGGTCGAAACCTTGACGATGCCGGGGCTCTATGAGTTGCTCGATGGTAAGACCCAGGTGAGTCAGATTCGCCATGTTGAGATTACTGATCTGTTGCGCCGTGATCCGGTTGAGACCGATTTGGAGAGTGTGCGCCAGTTGATTACTGGTGAGGTGGTGTTGGTAACTGGAGGCGGTGGTTCGATTGGCAGTGAACTCTGTCGCCAGATTGTGCGTTGCCATCCCGCTGAGTTGATTATTTTGGGCCACGGTGAGAATAGTGTCTTTGAGATCCAACAGGAACTCCAACGTTTGGTGAGTCAGCAAGCCAATGGTCCGAAGATTCGGGCGGTGATCGCTGATATCCGCGATGGTCAGCGCATCCATAGCCTGATGTGGCGCTACCGTCCGAGCCTCGTCTTCCATGCCGCAGCCCATAAGCATGTGCCGCTTATGGAGCTTAATCCGATTGAGGCGGTGAGCAATAATATCCTCGGGACGCGCAATCTGCTTGATGCGGCGATGAATATGGGCGTTGAGCGCTTTGTGATGATCTCATCCGATAAGGCGGTCAATCCAACTAGTGTCATGGGGGCAACCAAGCGGATTGCTGAGATGTTGGTGCATCAGGCGGCTGCAATGAGTAAGCGCCCTTTTGTGGCCGTGCGCTTTGGCAATGTTCTGGGTAGCCGTGGCAGTGTTATCTTGACCTTTAAGCGCCAGATTGCCGAGGGTGGCCCGATTACGATTACTGATCCGGAGATGCAGCGCTATTTTATGACCATCCCCGAAGCGGTGCAGTTGGTGCTGCAAGCCGCAGTACTCGGTAAACAGGGCGAGGTCTTCCTGCTCGATATGGGTGATCCGGTTAAAATTGTTGATCTCGCCCGCGATATGTTGCGCCTCTCCGGACTTGAGGAGGGGCGTGATATTGATATTGTCTATACCGGCTTGCGTCCAGGTGAGAAACTCTTTGAGGAACTGTTTACTAAGAATGAACGCTACTGCGCCACGAGCCATAAAAAGGTCTTTATTGCCGAACGGGCAAGTAGTAGCGAGCAGGAACATCTCTTTGATCTGATTACACAGTTGGAGCAAGGGGTGCAGTTGGATAACGAGCCAGCGCTGCTGCATACGATTAGTGAGTTGGTGCCGGAGTATCAACCGCCCCAGCCCTTGCTCGCGCCCCATCAGCCTAAGATTGTGCCCATCTTGGCCTCGAAGCGTTCTGGTTAGATGGAAACGACCCAACCTTCAGATCTTCGCCCGACCTCATCTTGGCGTCTTTGGGCGCAACGGCTGCTTGAGTATCTCACCTATCTCTTCGTGCTTGCCGTGGCGGTGAGTGTCGTCAGCGAATGGCTCTTGCCTGCGGCCTTGCTGGTGGGGGTAGGCTACATGGTGACCCATCTGCTTGCCTATGGGCGTTTGGTGCCCAAGACGCTGGCTGATGGGGGCGTTCTGGTTCTCGCGTTGATGGCGTTGCTCTCCCTGGCAATTAGCGCCTTTCCTGAGCTTACCCGCCCCCAGGTGAACCGTCTTCTGGTTGGGATGGTGCTCTACTATGCGCTCGTGCGCTGGGCCGACCACCCGCAACGCTTGGGTTTGGTCTATCTCGGCTTCGTGGCCACTGGCTTGCTCTTGGCGCTTGGTGCTTTGATCAGTGTAGATTGGTCAAACCATAAGCTCTTTTTTTTGCCTGCCGATCTGACCAGTCGTTTGCCCCAACTCACCTCAGATAGCATTAATCCCAATGTGATGGCGGGCTATTTGGCGCTGCTTTTGCCGCTTACGGCTGGCCCTTTGTTGTTTGCCTGGAGTAGCTTGGGGCGAGGGCTCCGCACTGGGCTTATGCTCGCCTTGATTGTTATGCTCACGATCCTCCTCCTCACCCAGTCGCGGGCGGGCATTATGGCCGCCGCGGTGGCACTGTTGGTGCTGCTGGCCCTGCGCTGGCGCTGGTGTACACTTGGCCTTGGTTTGCTCGCTGGTGCTGGGTTGCTCAGTGTTGGTTTTGGTAAACATTATGTAGTGTTAGACTTCTTAGGTGCCAATGTTTCCCTGGGGGGCTTCGCTACTCGTCAGGAACTCTGGTGGCGCGCATGGTGGATGATCCAGGATTTCTCCTTCACTGGCATTGGTATGGGCGGGTTTGCTCAAGTAACCGAGTTGCTCTACCCGTTGTTTCTTTCGCCAACAAGTCAACCCCATGCCCACAATCTCTTGCTGCAGGTGGCGGTGGATCTGGGCGTACCCGGCTTGGTGGCCTATCTGGCCACCTTGGGGGCCGTGGTGCTCATGGCTTGGCGCGCCCGCCAAGCCTTGACCGCAGAGCCCTATTTGCGCGGTTTCGCTAGTGGCCTCTTGGCGGCACAGGTAGCCCTGCTAACCCACGGCATCTTTGATGCGGTCACCTGGGGGATGGTACGCCCTGCCGTGATGGTCTGGGCGCTTTGGGGCGCAGCGGCGGCGTTGTGGTTGGTGGCTGAGGGCGGGGTTCGGGGAGGGCTCGCCCTCCCCGAAAACTCCTCGCACCATCTGGAGCATCTGGAAGGGTGTAAGATGCTGTCTGAAAAGTCCATGAACTGACGTTGGAGTGCCGGCTTCAGCCGGCTAAAGCCGGCACTCCAACGCGTGCCCACTAGCTTTTCAGACAGCTTCTAAGAGAGATACCCTGTGACCAAACGCTGGTTCAACATCATCATAGGAGCCGCCATTAGCCTCCTGGCGCTCTACTTCGCCTTTGTGGGCGTAGATTATCAGCGTGTCTGGGCGAGCCTTGTGGCTGCCGATGGTCTCTTTGTGACCGCAGCACTGCTGAGTGTGTTGCTTAATAATTGGGCCAAAGCGGTGCGCTGGAAGTTGTTGATGGGTGAGCGTGGGGCGCAGGTGCCGTTAACCCAGGCGTTGCGCCTGCACTTGGTTGGCCAAATGCTCAACCATCTCTTGCCGGCGCGCGCTGGCGATCTGAGCCGCATCTATATGGCGGGTGAGTTGGGGATTGCGAAGAGCTTCATTTTGGGCACGGTGGCAATTGAGAAGGTCATAGATATGGTCTGCTATGTGCTGATCTTCTGCTTGCTGCTGCTGCTGATGCCCCTGCCTGACTGGGTGAGCCAACCGGCCTATCTGTTGGTCTTGCTAACCAGTGTGACCCTGCTGGTCTTGGTGGGCGTGCTGCTTACGCGGGGGCAGCAGCAGCGTTTGGTTGCGCGGCTCGGCGCTTGGTTGCCAGTAGGAGTGCGCGAGCGTGTGACGCGGCTAGGTGTGAATCTGCTGGCAAGCCTGCAAGTCTTGGCCGATAGCGGCCAGCAACTGCGGCTGGTGGGTTGGTCGCTCTTGATCTGGCTCACGGCGGCGCTAACCAACTACTGGACATTTTTGGCTTTGGGGCTTGAGTTGTCGCTGGTGGCAGCAATCTTCCTGCTCTTTGTGCTGGTGGCCGGGATCAACATTCCCTCTGCGCCAGGGCGGATCGGCCTCTTTCAATATCTCTGCATCTTGAGTTTAGCGGTCTTTGGAGTTGCCCAAGAGGCGGCCTTGAGTGTTGGGGTGCTACTCCATGGTCTCGTCTATTTGCCGCCAATTGTAGCGGGGCTCACTACGCTTTGGCTTTCTGGGCAAGGCGGAGGATCGATGCGCCTTCCCGTTGCAAAGAGTGATGAGTGACGGCTTCGACAGGCTCAGCCAACGCGCTGCGCTGTCCCCCTGCGGTGGCTTCGACAGGCTCAGCCAACGCGCTGCGCTGTCCCCCTGCGGTGGCTTCGACAGGCTCAGCCAACGCAGGGGAGAAAATGCCAATGCTGGTGCTTGCTGCTATACCACCAATTCCTCTGTGTTCTCTGTGCCTCTGTGGTGAAAAACTCTGTATCTCTAAAAAATCGCCTCGTCTCTGTATCCTCATCCTCACATATGAACAACCCATCACCTAATTCTGCCGCGCCCCCTCTGCCTTGCCCAATTGGGCAACTGGCGGTGCATCCGTTACAGCTCGAGGAATTACTCGGCTGGCTAAAGGCCGCATTAGCGCAACGTGAGCAACTGACGGTCTTCTATGCAAATGTGCATGCGGTGAATCTGGCGCAGGATGATGCGCTATTTCGCGCAGCATATGCACAAGCTGATCTCGTCTTTTGCGATGGGCAGGGGTTGCGTTTGGGTTCAGCGCTGTTGGGTAGACCGTTGCCCGCCCGTTTTACCCCGCCAGACTGGATTGATCAGTTGATGCTGCTCTGTGCCAACCAGGGCTACCGCGTCTTTCTGTTGGGTGGGCAGCCTGGTGTAGCAGCGGCAGCGGTCGCACGTTTGCACCAACGCTACCCAACCTTGACGCTGGCGAGTCACCATGGGTATATTCTGGATGACCCACATGAAGCAACCATGGCGCTGGCGGCGCTTGGTTCATTTACACCGGATCTGTTGCTCGTGGGCATGGGTATGCCACAGCAGGAGCGCTGGATTGCCGCACAACGCGAGCAGTTGGTCGCGCCGGTGGTGATGAGTGTGGGAGCCCTCTTCGACTATTTGGCCGACACGGTGCCCCGTGGCCCGCGCTGGCTGACCGACCATGGCTTTGAGTGGTTGTGTCGGCTCTGGTACGAACCACAACGACTTTGGCGGCGCTACCTGTTGGGCAATCCACGCTTTTTCGCGTTGGTCTTGCAACAGTTGGTGCGGGAACGGCTGAAGAAGGTTGGGTAGGCACTGCTTGCCCGATCCTATGCTTAATGGTAGACTAAATCGTCCGGCAACCACGTTTGACTACAACGAAAGCCTTATCACCCTAGCGTGGGGCGCAAGGAATGTTCTATGCTTGAACGTCTATGGGCACGCTTGACTGGCAGCGTGCTCTTTTGGGATCTCTGGTTGACCCTTTTTGCATTGTGGTTCTCCTCCTCCGTGCGCTTGTGGGTTGATCTTGGCTATGATCTCACGGCGGAGCATGTACATGTTCCTTGGCCGCTCTATCCGGCAGTAGCGTTGATCTGGGGGACTATTTTTCTGATCCTCAGGCCGCAGCGCGCCCTCTTTACCAGCGGAATGGTAGAGGCATTGGGGCGCTTGGTGGGTGCAGTGGTACTCTCCTCAGCCAGCTTCGCGGGGCTGCTCTACCTTTCGTTCCGCGATATATCACGCCTCCAGTTTATCTATTTTGTACTGCTCAATCTTGCGCTTTTGCTACTCTTCCATCTGGTGGTGCGGGTGGTGGTACGTATGCGCCGCCAGGGTAGCGAGCAGCACCGTGTGCTGGTGGTTGGTGATGCACTGGCGGGGCAGCAGTTAGCAACTGAGTTTGAGCGCCGTGCTTGGGCGGGCCTCAAGGTGGTGGGCTATGTTAGCGATCAGCCCCATGTGTACAGTTGCTTACCTCACTTGGGCTTGGTTGATGATCTGCCGCAGATTGTTGCCGAACAACAGATACATGAGGCGATCTTTGCCTTGCCACCACAGCAGCATGAACGGGTCGCCCGGCTCTCACTCGAGTTGCTGAAGCAGCCCGTGATGCTGCATATGTTGCCGAGTGTGCTTGATCTAACCTTTGCGCGCACGCCGGTAACAATGATTGGTGGGATTCCGCTAATTTCGCTGCGCGAGTCGCCTTTTACGCCGGCACAACGGGTGTTGAAGCGCATGGTTGATCTCGTGGCTAGTGGGCTGTTGCTTGTGCTGCTTGCGCCGCTATTTGTCGTGCTGGCGCTCCTGATTAAGCTAGAGTCGCCAGGGCCGATCTTCTTTTGGCAGGAGCGCATCGGTGAGTATGGGCGGCGCTTTAGGATGATCAAGTTTCGGAGCATGTATGTTGATGCGGAAGATCGCTGGCACGAGGTGGCCCACCGCGACGAGCATGGCCGCTTGATCCATAAGGTCAGTGATGATCCACGGGTGACCCAAATTGGGCGTAAGCTACGCCGCACCTCGCTCGATGAACTGCCGCAACTCTTGAATGTGCTGCGCGGCGAGATGAGCCTAGTAGGCCCGCGCCCCGAAGTACCCTACATTGCGGCAGAGTATGAGCCGTGGCAGTGGCAGCGTTTTCAGGTGCCGCCAGGGATCACCGGCTGGTGGCAGGTCAATGGGCGGAGTGATCGCACGATGCATCTGCATACCAAAGACGACCTCTACTACATTCAGAATTACTCCTTCTGGCTCGACCTCCGCATTTTACTCAAGACCTTGCGCGTCGTCTTGCGGGGCCAAGGGGCCTATTGAGCATGGCTGCCCAATGGAATGTATGGAAAGCTGAGTGGGCAGTCATAAGTTGGCTGTTGCCCCTAGCTCTATTGCACGGCCTGCTCTATCTGGCGCTTGTCCCGCCATGGCAGCACTACGATGAGCCATCCCACTTTGAGTATGCAGCCCAGATTGCCGCTGGTGAATTTGAGGCACCTGGCCCACAAGCGGTAGGCATCAGCCATGCGATTGCGGTCTCGATGTATCGTCATGGCTTTTATCCCCCAGGTGAGCATCCAAACATCGAGGAAGCTCGACGTATTCGGCTCGGCTACAATCAGCGTGTGCATCCGCCGCTCTACTATAGTGTTGCCGCAGTACCGCTTGGCTTCTTGCAGGATCGTTCGGTGGAGTTGCAGCTCTATGGGGCACGCATGGTGAGCTTGGTGCTCTATGCGCTCTCGGTGCTGGCGGCGTGGCGTATTGCGGTAACCTTGCTGCCCGATGAACCATTGATGCAACTGGTCATCCCGCTGTTGCTGCTCTTTACCCCTACTTTTGCCGACCTTATGACCGCAGTCAATAGCGATGTGCTGGTCAATTTTGCCGCGCTCGTGTTGCTCCTGGGTTGTGCGCGGCTCTTGCGCGATGGTTTTCAACCGATGGGCTTGCTCTTAGCGCTCTTCGGTTTGGCTGTAGCGTTGTTCACCAAACGCACCGCAATTCCTATGCTTGTCCCTTTTGGGCTTACCCTGCTCTGGGCTGGTTGGCGCCAACCGCTACCGTGGCGCATTTGGTTGCCCACAGGTTTGAGCTTGCTGGCTGGTGTGAGCATAGCCAGTTTCCGCTTCGAGCGGGTTGAGGGGGCCTTACGCATCTTGCCGCGTGATTGGTTGCTTGAATTCGATCGCAACCACCTACGTATCTACCTTGATCGGTGGCTCCTCTCGGTCGCAGATTGGGAACTCTCGGCACCAATCTACCCTGAGGTGGTGCGGGTGATGTTTGAGAGCTTCTGGGCTCGCTTGGCATGGGGCCATATTAGCTTGGGCGCTAGTGTTGACCTCATGGCGCGGATGCTAACCGTAGCAGTCTGCATCGGCCTCTTGGTGCGTGGATGGCAATTGCGCGGGCAATTACCTCTGTGGCAACAGCGTTCGATCTGGTTATGCTTTGCGATGGTTTGTGTGGCATGGTTTGTAACGATTATGCATGTGCATCCACTGCCGCCCTACGGACAATGGCTCCACATCCCGCGTGGGCGCTATATGTTCTGGGCAATCTTGCCCCACCTCTGGCTCTTGGCGTTAGGCTGGCAGGGGCTCTTTCCACAACCCTGGCGCAGATGGGCTACCATCGGGTTATTATTGCTCTTTGTGGGTCTGAGTAGCTTTGCGTGGAGTAGCGTGCTAGTAGATTTCTACTATCTAACATGATACGTTCCTATTGGTTTCCATTGGTCATAGGGTTATTGATTGTGCTGACCAGCGCGGCTATGCTTGCAGCGCTACAGCCGGTAGCGCAGCCAGGTGCAGCGCTCGATGGAGTAGAGTTGCTCGCTTTAACAGAGGTGACACAGCTTGAACAGCGGATCATGGCTGAGGGCGAGTATCTCGTGGGCCTGCGTTTGGGCTTAAAGGTTGATCCGTTGGCAACAGAATTGCCCTTGCGCCTGCGCCTGCGCCATGAGGGTGGCTTGCCGCGTGACCTCATCAACCTTGAGGTGCCCTTGGGGGCCACTGAACAGGGGGTGTTGGAAGTTCGTTTTGCACCAATATTCACCCGTGCAACGCTCCATACCAGCAGCCCGACGCTCCAATTGATCCTAGAGCCACCCCCGTTGCCTGAGGGGGCGGATGTGCGTATCCTGGTGAGTCGCCAGACCGAACCCCATGGATCGGTCGTCGTCAATGGTGAGCTTGATCCCATCTTTGCGCTCGCCTTCACCCCCATCTACCAGCACCAGCGCCTCGATGCGCTCTGGCCAGTTTCGCGCATGGCTGCCCAGCGCCCAGGGCCACTCGGCTGGCCGCCCTTCTACCCGCTGCTGGTAGGAAGTTTTTTGGTTGCCCTTATGGTTGCGCTGAAGCATGTGCTGTTGGTGAGTAGAGAGTCTGGGTGAAAAATATTGTTAGCGCGAAGAAGCCCTGGGCTGCGCCGCTTGGCTTCGACAGGCTCAGCCAGCGGCGCGGTGGCTGAGCCTGTCGAAGCCACCGTGAGGTCGCCTGCCAGCCCAAGGCTTGTTTGCGCTAACAACATCTTATGTTCTTCCATGTTGGCGGCTTCGCCGCCAACATGGAAGAACATAAGATTGATTGACGCCCCCCTAACCATCTGCTACAATCGCTACGACATTGATGCTGCGCTTTTGGAGGTTGATTATATCCATGGACGATGAGATCGATCTGCGGCCTTGGTTGTTGGCCGTACTGCGCCGCTGGCGCTTTGTGATCAGTATGGCGTTGGTACTGGCTTTGTTGGCCGCAAGTGTGGCGATTATACGCCCACGAGCAGATCAGGTTACTGCTCAGATCTTGATTTTGCCCGGCGGCTCTGAGGTGTCACTTGATGAGCGCTTCACTAGCCGTGATGCGACCCTTTCAACGAATGTCATAGCTCGTAATGATGCCTTGACAACGCTGGCACTGAGTAGTGAAATGGTTCAACGGGTGGCACGTGAGCTTGGGGTGGAGTTGGAGACCTCTGAAGATGTCACGGAGTTGTTGAAACAGATTGAGGTTGAGGCCAACGGCGATCTGATCACGATCACTGCGTCGGGTGAGGATGAAGCCGAGGCGTTGGGGTTAGCTGAGGCTTGGGCACGCAACTTTGAGCGTTTGGTGCTTGAGACCTATAGCCGTGATGCGTTGCTCACCCGTTTGGTTGATGAGCAGTTGGCGGTGGCTGAAGCGAATTTGGCGACCCAGCAGGCAACGCTGGAGGAGTTTTTGGCCCAGAGCCGCGTCTACGAAATTGATCGTCAGCAGAAGACGCTGCAAGGCTTGGTTGATGGCTCGCTTGATGCCGAGCGCTCACTCTATTCCGCCTATGCCCAGCGCACCCGTGAGATTGAGGTGATTCTGCAGGATGCCCGTACGGTGCGCGAGCAGTTGCAGGCGGGTTTGACGGATGAGTTGGCGAGTTCGCTGGCACTCCTGTCGCTGCGCGCCCGTTCGAGTAGCACGTCGTCGCTGCCGCTGCAACTGCTCGTTGATGATGTCGCGGCCATCACCAATACGCCCACGACGGTGGCTGAGCTTGATCGCCTGATTGCAGCCATGGAGGGCCAACGCACTCGTTTTGCGACTGAGCTTGAGCGCATGGCTTTGGTGATCCGCAGCGGCGAGACAGGCTTGGTAGGGCTCGATACGGCTACGATTCAACAGTACCAAACTCAGTTGGCGGGCTTGCGGAGTGAGTATGAGCAATTGCGGGCCCAAGAGCGCCAGTTGATCCAGCGGCGCGATACGGCGCTCTCTTCGGTCAATTTGCTGCGCACCAAGCTTGAGGAGCAGCGGATTGCTGAGTTGACCTCACAGCTTTCGGTGCGGGTGATTAGCCTGATGCCTGAAACACCGCGTTCACTCTTGGTTAGCTTGATTCTTTTTGGTGGGGCGGGTTTGGTGCTTGGAACTATGGGTGGTATCTTTGTTGCTTTGAGCCAGGAGGCGGTGTTGCGCTTGCGCCAGAGTATGGTCACGGCACCTCCTGCTACGCCTGCCCCGGTAACGCGACGTGAGCCGGTAACGAAGTCGTAGTAAGCACGTTAGAGGCTGTCTGAAGAGTCTATGAACTGGCGTTGGAGTGCCGGCTTTAGCCGGCTAAAGTCGGCACCCCAGCGTGTGCCACATCGTGTGGAACGACACTGAAGCCCTTTTCAGACAGCTTCTTAGACCAACAAGCTTACCCACACCCCCAACAGGCCCAGCGCCAGCAGTAGTTGCCCACGCTGTAGCAGCTTGGGGGGCAGGCGGAGTAAAGCACCAAGCAGCAGGGCTGCACTAACAAGGGCCACCAGCGGGAAGATCCGCCCCTGCCATGCGTTAGGTAGCCATGCTGCTCCGTAGGCCGCCAGTAGCGCTATCAGCGGTAGGCAGGCAATCAGCAGTAGGCCCAGGGCCCGTAGCCGTGCGGCTAGGCTCCGTAGCTCGCCGTCGAGCAGGGGCGGTAAGCTGGTGAGCCAGAGGGCTGTGCCCATGAGCATGAGGATTTGGCGGGCCATGGGTTCGGGCCAAGCTAAGAGGCGACTCAGGCCAAGACCACCAGTTGCTTCGCTCCAGCCCCAAGCGGCAATCAGTAGCGGCCAGTAGGCGTGGAGTAGGTCATTCCGTGTGGGTTGCCGTTGTAGCCATATGCGTGGCCATTCGAGTAGTGCAAGGGCGACAATGAGGTCGAGGCCGTAGGGAAAGGGGCGGGCCGGCGCTAAGGGCAAGAGGCTGACGACTGCCAGTGGTGGTACGGTAGCAATGATACCAATTACCCTTGAACATGCCGCATTATCAAGAACGCTAAAGCCCATTGGAGCGCCATGTTCGCCAATCTGCAATCTGCAATCTACAATCGTAAATGGTATGATGCGGTTGGGCTGCCAGGTTGCCTCAGGTTCCAGGATGAGCGCACGAGCACAGTGGCGTAACCACATGGCGAGGAGCCACGCGGCCACGAGCGCAAAGATGCCCCCTGGATAGAACAACAAGCGCGGCCAAGCTAAACCAAGAGCCCCAAGTAGTTCACCCATGCTGCAATCCGCCTACCGCCACCCCCGCTGCCTCCAATTCACGGCGTAGGAAGGCGGCACGGGCAGCGGCAGCGGGGGTGTCACCGTGCAGGCAGATGGTCTCGGCCTGGAGTGGAATCAGGCTACCATCATAGGTGCGCACCTGGCCTTCACGCACAATCATCAGCGTCTGGGCAAGATTCTGGGCATGGTCGAGGATTACTGCCCCCGCAAGTTGGCGCGGACGTAGGGTGCCATCCGGCTCATAGGCCCGGTCGGCAAAAGCTTCACGCGCCACCACGAGCCCGGCAGCGCGTCCCACTTGCTCTAGGGCCGAATTGGCCAGCGCCACCAGAATCAGGTTGGCATCAAAGGTCAGCACCGCTTCAACCAACGCATGGGCTACGGTTGGCGTCACGGCAGCTTGGTTGTAGAGCGCCCCGTGGGGCTTGACATGGTGCAAACGCACCCCCTCGGCCTTGGCCAGCGCTGTCAACGCTCCCAGTTGGGCCAAGATACTATTGGTAAGCTCGTCGGGGCGCATGGGCAACACGCGCCGCCCAAAGCCATGGAGGTCGGGAAAGCTAGGGTGGGCTCCGACATTCAAGCCCAAGGTATGGGCCAGACGCAGCGTGCGACGCATCGTATCAGGGTCGCCCGCATGGCCACCGCAGGCAATATTGGCCGAACTGACAGAGGGCAGCAGCGCCGCATCATCACCCATTGTCCAGGGGCCAAAGCCTTCGCCACAGTCACAGTTGAGGTCAATTGTATCCATAGATTTGGCTCAATTATACCATTATGGTACACTCTCTACGTTATTCACGAGCTTAATTCAAGGGCTACGTCAACGTCGTTGGGGCTACGCCCCGCACCCCCACCGGAGGTGGTCTATGCAACTCTCAGAGCTCTTCACGCCCCAGGCGCGCGAGTTGGCCCCACCGATCTGGGCTGCACCGCCAGTAGCCGGGGCGATTCCCCTGATTTCGTTGGCCTATGGCCTCGCCGATCCGCTCATGTTGCCTGGCGAGGAGTTGATCGAGGCGGCAGCCCAGCTTACCTCAAACAAGATTGGCGAGGTTCTCAACTATGCCCCTGATGCGCGCAGTCTCAAGATGCTCATTGCCGAGCGCTTGCGCCATGAGGGGGTGGCCGCAGAGCCACGCCAAATTCTGGTTGCCTATGGCTCATCACAGATTCTCGGCATTCTGCCCCATGTCTTGATCAACCCCGGCGATACCGTGCTGGTTGAGGCGCCTACCTTTATGGGCGCAGTACGCATGTTTGCGCGGGGCGGTGCCCGGCTTGTTGGTGTGCCGGTGGATAGTGCGGGGCTTGATGTTGATGCCCTTGAAGCCACACTACGGGAATTGCGCGCCGCTGGTGTGCGCCCCCGCTTCCTCTACAGTATCCCCACCTTCCAAAATCCTGCGGGGGTCACCCTCAGTCTCGCCCGTCGTCAGCGCATCGTGCAACTCGCCGCCGAGTACGGTCTGCTCATTGTGGAAGATGATGCCTACGTTGATCTGCGCTTCCGTGGCGAGCCCTTGCCGCCCATGGCGGCTCTGGACACTGAGGGTTGGGTGTTACGCATTGGCACCTTCTCCAAAATCCTCGCCCCGGGCCTGCGCGTTGGGTGGGCCCACGGCCCCAAAGCCCTGATTGATCGCCTCTTCATGTTCAAACCCGAAGGCAGCAGTGGCCCCTTTGTTACCCACCTGGTGGCCGAGTTTAGTGCCGATGGTCGGCTAGAGGCGCACATCGCAGTCCTACGTCAACACTATGCTGCCAAATGTGAGCGCATGGCCAACGCCTTACGCCGCGAGTTGCCCGAAGCGAGCTTCGTTATGCCCGAGGGCGGCTTCTTCATCTGGCTGCGCCTGCCCTCTGGGGTTAACGCGACTGAACTAGAGCCCCTTGCCATCCAACATGGCGTAGAGATTCTACCCGGCAGCCGCTGCTTCAGCGACGGCAGTGGTGACGACCACATCCGCCTCGCCTTTAGCGAAACGCCAGCCGAACAGCTTGATGAGGCTATTCGGCGCTTGGCGGGTGCGATCCGAGAGGTTGGCTCATACCTTGACTCATAGGCGTACAATAGAAGTATGCGACAACGTATAGGCTAAGGATCTGTCTGAAAAGCTCGTGGGTACGTGTTGGAGTGCCGGCTTTAGCCGGCTAAAGCCGGCACTCCAACGCCAGTTCATA
Source organism: Candidatus Viridilinea mediisalina (assembly GCF_002532535.1). Classification (GTDB taxonomy): domain Bacteria; phylum Chloroflexota; class Chloroflexia; order Chloroflexales; family Chloroflexaceae; genus Viridilinea; species Viridilinea mediisalina. The sequence goes on along the minus strand of NZ_NQWI01000026.1, from coordinate 17,107 downwards.
GACTTTTCAGACAGCCTCTAAGGAGCAAACGCTATGTTTCAGGAAATGATGAACGGCAGCCGTGCTGTCTTGACCAACCCATCCGTCCAGACCTTTGAAGAACATGAGCGCGACAATTTGCAGTGGGCTTTGATCTACTCGATTTGTGCTGGGGTAATTAATGCCATCATTACAGCCATCGGTAATGTCATATTCCCATCAGAACCGTTGCCGCCTGAGCTGCGTGAATTGGGCGTGGCTGATCCTGGTGCTGCAAATGTCTTTATGACTATTTTCTTTATGATGATCTTCACGGTGATATTCTTGCTCATGTACTGGGGTATCGCCTATGGTTTAGGCAAAGCCTTTGGCGGAACTGGCGCGTTTGGTGAGTTGGCCTATAACATGGCGCTCTTTAGTGCGCCCCTTTCGGTTATTAGTAACCTCGTGGGGCTCATTCCGCTACTTGGTTGGTTGATGGTCTTATTGCTTTTGGGCTATAACCTCTACTTAACCTATCTCGCTATTCAGGCCGGGATGAATCTGCCGGGCAATAAGGCGCTCTATGTGATCATGATTCTCTTTGTGATTGTCTTTGTGCTTGCGGTTTGTTTCGGCTTCTTCTTGGCAGCAGCCCTTATTGGGCTCTAGCATGGAGCGTGGGGGGAAGCGAAGCCTCACCAAAAAAACTCTTTTTCTTGCCATTTGGCGGCGAAGCCGCCAAATGGCAAGAAAAAGAGGGTTTGGGGCGCAGCCCCAAAGCGGGTTGTAGGGCGGTAGCCCTACACGCCATAACAACAGATGTTAGGGCTATATCAAAGTGGTATAATGGCGGCGTTATGCCACAACCTGTCCTCTACAACCTGAGCTTGGCTGAGTTGGAAGAGCTTATGCGCGCTTGGGGGCAACAGCCCTTTCGGGCGAAACAGCTCTACCGCCAACTCTACCTGAATCTCACAAACGATCCGGCGGCTATGAGCGATCTGCCATTGCCGTTGCGTGTGCGCCTGCACCATGAGGCCCAATTAGATCCACTGGAGCTTGTGCAAAGCCAACAGGCCGATGATGGCTTGACTCGCAAGGCGCTCTTTCGTGTGTCCAATGGCGCACTGATCGAAAGCGTTCTTATGATCTACGCCGATCGGGTGACGGTCTGTGTGAGTACGCAGGCTGGCTGTGCGATGGGCTGCGATTTTTGTGCCACAGGGCGCATGGGTCTGTTACGCAACCTCTCTTGCGGTGAGATCGTGGCCCAAGTCCTGTGGGCTTGCCGTGAATTGCGGGCGTGGCAGGTTAAGCTTGCGGCTACGCCTCACACCCCCATCATGTCAACAGGAGAAGCTGATACCCAATGGTGGGGGAGTGAGTCTGGCGCTTTTAGTGAGCGGGTGACCCACCAAGTGAACCGGGTGACCAATGTGGTCTTTATGGGTATGGGTGAACCCTTTGCGAACTATGAGCGCTGGTGGGCTGCGGTGGAGCGCTTGCACGATCCGAATGGATTCAATCTGGGGGCGCGTAACATGACCGTCTCGACGGTTGGTGTGGTGCCGGGCATTCTGCGCTTGGCTGAAGCGCCTCTGCCGATCAATCTGGCTATTTCGCTCCATGCCCCCGATGATCAGTTGCGGAGTACGATGATGCCGATCAATCGGCGCTACCCCTTGGCCGAGTTGCTCGCTGCGACCCGTGAGTATACTGAGCGCAGTGGGCGGCGTGTGAGCTTTGAGTATGTGCTGCTCCACGGGCGCAATGATCATCCCTATCAGGCTATGGCGCTCGCTAAGTTGCTGCGTGGCCAAAGCATCAGTAAAGGGCCGCCACTGCTCTGCCATGTCAATCTGATCCCTTGGAATCCGGTGCCTGGTGTTCCCCTCAGCCGCTCGGAGCGTAGCCGTGTGCATGAGTTTCAACAGATCCTGCGTGACTATGGTGTCGCCTGTACGATCCGCATTGAGCGTGGTGCCTCCATTGCGGCGGCATGTGGGCAACTTGCTGGTCATTAGAAGCAGAAATAGGCAATAGCGCAAAAGTAACGCTGTGAATACGCCATCCTGGGTGTGCGGGCCAAAGGCCCGCGCACCCAGACAGCGCTCCTTTTGCGCTATTGCAGAAATAGTATTTATGGCAACCATTCAAAACATCAAAGGTATGCGCGATCATCTGCCCCAGGCGATGTTGCTGCGCCAGCATATTGTAGCGACGCTCCAGCAGGTGTGTGAACGCTACGGCTTTGATCCGCTTCAGTCGCCTGTGGTGGAGTATGCCGAGGTGCTTGAAGGGAAGCTCGGTGATGATGAGAAGCTGATCTATCGCTTTGAGGATCACGGCGGGCGACAGTTGGCGCTGCGTTACGACCAGACGGTGCCGCTGGCCCGGGTGGTGGCGCAGTATGCGGGCCAGTTGGTGCTGCCCTGGCGGCGCTACGCCTATGGTCCCAGCTATCGCGGCGAACGCCCGGCCCGTGGGCGCTACCGTGAGTTCTATCAGTTTGATGCCGATATTGTTGGCAGCTCTTCGCCTCTAGCCGATGCCGAAATTGTCGCCCTGCTCTGTGAAGCGCTGAGCGCCCTTGGCTTCCCTGATTTCGTTACTATGCTCAATCACCGCCAGTTGATTGGTGGGATCGCTCGCACAAGCGGCCTTGATGAAGCTGCCGCTGGTGGTGTCTATCGGGCCATTGACAAATTCGACAAGCTTGGTGCCGCTGGGGTGCAAGAAGAACTGCTGCGCTCCGGGGTGGCACCGCGTGCAGCAGAGCAGATTCTGGCTTTGGTGCAGATTGAGGGCGACGCCCCAGCGGTGCTTGAGGAACTCGCTGCCCGCCTCGCCAATGATGAGCGGGCGGTTGCTGCCGTGGCCAACCTACGGGCGATCAGCGAGGCTCTCGTGGGCCTTGGCATCCCCGCTGAACGTTACACCGTCGCGCCCCGCCTAGCGCGCGGCTTGGCCTACTATACCGGCTTGGTCTTTGAGGCGATCACCCCTCATTGGCCGGAAGGCTCGCTCCTTGGTGGCGGACGCTACGATGAATTGATCGGCCAGTTTGCAAAACGTTCTATTCCGACCGTAGGCTTGGCCTTTGGCATTGATCGCTTGCATGATGTGATGGAGCAGTTGGGGCTTGGCCCGCAAGCGACGGGCACGGCTGTTGCCTTTGTGACCATCTTTGGCCCGGAGCAGACCCAAGCGAGTATGGCCCTGGCCCGCGAACTCCGGGCTGCCGGAATCAACACCTTGCTCTGTTTAGAACCAACGACAGCATTGGGCAAACAGTTCAAAGAGGCCGATCGCAAAGGCGCACGTTTTGCCCTCGTCCTCGGCCCCGATGAGTTGGCCCGTGACACCGTAGTCCTGAAAGATCTCCGCACTGGTGTGCAGGAACATGTGGAACGGAGTAGCGTGTCGGCGAAAGTGCGATCATCGTAATGGGAGCATGCTCCATGATTAGACGTGTGGCGGTCATCTACAATCCCTACTCCGAGGGATCAGTTGAGTGTTCCTCGAATGTGGCTGCTTGGCTACGCGGCCATGGAATTATGACGTGGCGGGGGGTTTCGCAGGAGGCGCGTGATAATCCGAGTGCGGTCAATGATGCTGATCTGATGGTAGCGATGGGGGGGGATGGCACGATTCTGCGGGCTGCCCGCCTTTGCTTTCCGCTTGATCTGCCGTTGCTTGCCGTAGCACTGGGCCACCTGAGCTTTATGGCTGAAGTGCAGCCCTCTGAGGTCTTTGAGGCGCTTGAACGTCTGATGCAAGGGGGGGGGTGGTACGACGAGCGTACCCTGATTCGGGCAATGCTCTACCGTGATGGCCAAATTAGTGCCGATTTTACGGCACTCAATGAGGTTGTCCTTTCACGCAGTGATATTAGTCGCGTGATCAAGGCGTATGTGACGATTGATGCGTCGCCGCTTACTACCTACCACTCCGATGGGGTTTTGGTTGCGACTGCTACAGGTTCAACTGCGTATGCGCTTGCGGCGGGTGGGCCAATTGTTGACCCCCGTTCCCACGCATTGGTGCTGGTGGGCATTGCTCCGCATCTGACGCGGGTGCCTTCGATGGTACTGCACCAGGATGCGGTGGTTACGATTCGCGTTGACAGTCGCCACCATGCCATTCTGGCCGTTGATGGCCGCGAGAACCTCCCGCTTCACTATGGCGATGAGGTGGTGGTGCGCCGGAGTCCCCGTGTCTGTACCTTTGTGCGTCTGCGTCCGAGCAGCCAATTTTATACCCAATTGGTAGATCGGTTGCGCCGTGAACATGAGGATTAGCTAAGGAATCTAACAACCATGTTTTGCTACCTTGGTGCTTCGGTGAGTGGGGTGATTGCCGCTCCGATAGAGTCGGTCTGGGGCGTGGTGAGCGATCCGACACGCCATCCCCAGTTGGCTGGTAGTGGTCAGGTGCGCTCAGTTGAGGTGCTTGGTGATGAGCCACTGAAGGTCGGAAGCATCTTTGTGGCCCAGCAGGAGATCCGTGGTATTCACTATGTCAGCACGAACCGCATGGTGATCTGGGAGCCACCCTTCCGCGTTGCATGGCGTGTTGGGACGCCCTTTGCGCCACGGGGGGCTCAAATTTGGATGTTTAGTATGCTGCCCGATCGTGAAGGTACGCGTGTGGAGAATGGGGTGGTGTTGCCCTATGTGCTACCTAGTTTCTTTCCCTTCCGCCTCGCTCATGATGAGTTTGGCCGCCGTGAGCATAGTGCAATCGAGCCAACGCTTGATAATCTCGCCCGTATGCTTGGCGTCTTACCACCGAGCAATCTGATCAAGAACGAACGGGCACCCGCACCGCTCACTGCGCTCTTGCCTTCGCCCCTGCGTCAGGGTGCCCTCTGGGCGGGCGGGGGCGCCGCCCTGCTCTGGCTGCTCACGCGCCGGGGGCGTTGCTGTTAGTTTGGGGCTACGCCTCAGGCTCTCTTTGTTTGGTGCTGTTTGGCGGCTTTGGCCCTAAACAGCACCAAGCAAGTCCTCGCCCTACACGCCCATCAGCATAGCCTCGACATCCTCCTCTGCCGTCCCAATCCCCTTGATGGCAAAGGTTTCGACCAAGAAGTTGGCGATGTTGGGCGAGAGGAAGGCGGGTAGCGTTGGCCCTAAACGGATGCCCTTGACCCCCAGATGCAGGAGTGAGAGCAGCACGAGTACCGCTTTCTGTTCGTACCAAGCAATATCGTAGGAGATGGGCAGGTCGTTGATGTGTTCGGCCCCTACAAATCCTGGCGTGCCAAGGGCATCCCAATGGTAATCCCATCAACTTCGGGGCGGCCCACTTGCGCTACGAGGCGCAAGACCGCCCGCGCCAAACGGCGCTCTACCCGCTCGGTGGTCAATTCGCGGTAGCGATCTTGCAACTCCACAAAGCGTGCCGAAACCATCCTGAGGGCGCGTAGCGCCAAGATGGGGTGGGCTTCTAGTAAATCACGCAACGCCGCCTGATCCCAAGTCAACGCCACACTATCCTGCAACGCCTGGAGATCAAGGGGGTAGCGTGAGCCAGCAATAGCCGCAATGATGCCAACCTCATGCACAGGGCGCAAGAGGCCCATAATAATCTGACGCCCCTCAGGGGTAATCTGACTAAGGCGCGCATTGCCCTCGATCAGCACATAGAAATGGCTGGCCAGATCGCCCTGATGAAAGAAGAACTCACCACCCAAAACCCGGCGGATGCGCGTTGCTGCCGCTGCTGTCTGCAGGATTGGATCGGGCAACTCGGCAAAATAGGCGCATTGGCGTAACAATTGGTGATTGATCATGGTGATCCTTCTTCGATTAACGTAGCCCTAGGGTTGACTAGGATTACATCAATGTTGTTGGGGCTACGCCCCAAACCTGCTTTTTTCTGTCGTGTTGGCGGCTTCGCCGCCAACACGACAGAAAAAAAATTCTTCGGGGGAGGCGCAGCCTCGCCCAAACCCCCACCGGAGGTGACGTTAATATACCCTATGGTTGACGCTCATCTAGGGCTCATGCTACTATAGCTACGCCCATGCGACCATAATTAAGGATGCCGTTATGACCACGATAGATGAACTGTTAACCCGTGGCGTTGCTGAAGTGATTATTGAGCGTGAACTGCGCGAGCGCTTGGCGGCGGGTAAGCCGTTGCGCCTGAAGCAGGGCTTTGATCCGACCAAGCCCGATATGCATATTGGCCACGCTGTTGGTTTACGTAAGCTACGTATGTTTCAGGAGTTGGGCCACCAGGTTGTGTTGATTGTGGGTGATTGGACGGCCCAGATTGGCGATCCTTCGGGCCGCGATGAGACGCGCACCCGCTTGACTGCCGCTGAGGTACGCAGCAATGCGGAGACCTACATGGAGCAGTTCTTTCGTGTGATTGATCGCTCGCGAACTGAGGTGCGTTGGCAGAGTGAGTGGTTTGGCACCTTTGGCCTTGAACAGGCGCTCGATCTTGCTGGTCGCTTTACCCTGGCGCAGATGTTGGCCCACGAGACCTTTCGGAAACGCTATGAGGCTGGGGCGGGCTTGACCATCCTTGAACTGATGTACCCCATGCTGCAAGGCTACGATTCGGTGGCGATGCAGGCCGATGTGGAGTTTGGAGGCACCGACCAGAAGTTCAATATTTTGGCCGGGCGTGAACTGATGGCGCAGCTTGGCATGACGCCCCAACAGGTCTTGTTGCTTCCGCTCATTCCTGGTACCGATGGGCGCAAGATGAGCAAAACTTTCCTCAATACGGTGGATATTGGTATGGCACCAAATGAGATGTTTGGGCGCATGATGTCAATGTCCGACGCGGTGTTGCCACTCTACTTTGAGGTCTTGAGTGAGCGGCCTATGGTCGAGGTGCATGAAATCCGCCAAAGCCTCGCGACGGGTACGGTTAATCCGCGTGACCTGAAGATGGGCCTAGCGTGTGAAGTGGTCGCTCAGTTCCATTCGCCCGCCGATGGTGAGGCCGCCGAAGCGGCGTTTGTGCGCCAGTTTGTGCAGCGCGAACTGCCTACAGACATCCCTGAATATCGGCTCGAAAGCCCAACGCCGCTCCTCGATCTGATGGTTGCAACCCAGCTTGCTCCCTCCAAAGCGGAAGCGCGGCGCCTCATTGATGGCGGGGGCGTCCGCATTGCCGGTGAGCGCATCACTGACTATGCGGTCGTTCTGCAACCCGGTGCCGGGGTGGTAGTGCAGGTGGGAAGGCGCAAGTTCGTGCGCGTCGTGTAGCTCAGCGGGGTAGGGCGGCGAAGTCGCCCCCAAACTATATTTACGCTTTCGTGTTGGCGGCGAAGCCGCCAACACGAAAGCGTAAATATAGTTTGACAAGCCCTATTAGCTGCATTATAATTGCACCCATTGTAAACATAGTTGTAAAGCCCGCTGCGGTTCGATCCTCCAAGCTCGATAACGAGATAGAGCAAGCGCACCTGCCTGCGGGAAGGTGGCTTTTTTTTTGCTCACGCATTTGGTTTTATAGCTATGCAAAATCTTTTTAGGAGGCTTTGAAGCATGTCGGTGCAATCGGATCAGATGACCCTGGAGGTGCAGGAAGACCTCGATTGGATCGCGTTACTCGACGAGTATGACTACGCCCGCCCCCAGCGCGGTGAATTGCGCGAGGGTATGGTTATGCAGATCGAAGATAACGGGGTGCTCGTCTCGATCGGAACCAAGCGTGAAGGGGTCATCCCAGCACAGGATCTGCGGCAGATGGGCGATGAATTCCTGAGCACGTTGACGGTCGGTGAGACAATTCAGGTCTATGTCCAGGAGCCAGAGAATCGCGATGGCGATCTGATCCTCTCGCTCACGATGGTGCAGGTGGCGAAAGACTGGGAGTATGCCGAGCAGTTGTTTAAGGATGGGGGCATTACCCGCTGTAAGGTGATTGGCTTTAATAAGGGTGGCCTGCTCGTCCAGTTTAATCGCATTCGTGGCTTTGTTCCCGCTTCGCAGGTGGCGCAACTCCATGGTCGTACCGCTGCAGAGGAGCGCCAGCAGGCGCTGCAGAAGATGGTCAACCAGGAGATTCCGCTTAAGGTGATTGAGGTTGACCGTGAGCGCAATCGCCTTGTCCTCAGCGAGCGCAGTGCAACCCAAGAGTGGCGTAAGGCTCAGAAGCAGCGCCTGCTGACTGAACTGCAGCCCGGTGATGTCCTCTCTGGTCGGGTCAACCAGCTTACCAACTTCGGGGCTTTCATTGACCTCGGTGGCGCCGATGGCCTCGCCCATATCTCGGAGTTGAGTTGGCAGCGCGTCAACCATCCCCGCGAAGTGTTGCAACCCGGCCAAGAGTTGAAGGTGGTGGTGGTTGAGATTGACCGCGACCGTGAGCGTATTGGTCTCTCGGTGCGCCAACTCCAGGCGAATCCTTGGGATAGCATTGATCAGCGCTATACTTTGGGCCAGTTGGTGAGTGGCCCGGTTACCAATGTGACTCCCTTTGGGGCTTTTGTGCAGGTCGAAGAGGCGGTTGAGGGCCTGATTCACGCCAGTGAGCTGGATGTTGATCCCCAGACCCAGCCCCGCGATGTGCTCCAGCCCGGTCAGTCGGTCACTGCCAAGGTGATTAGCCTCGACCGCCAGCGTCAGCGCATGGGCCTCTCGCTGCGCCGTATGGCTGAGAATGGTCAGATCGAAGACGAAGAGGCAGAAGGCGGTGAGCCGGTTGCCGTGGCTGAAGAGGCCGTGGTCGCTGAGGCGTAGTACCAAATTCGATAGCCGATAGCTACATTCGAGGGCCGGAGGTGTACATGTGCATCCTCCGGCTTTCGTTTTTGTGTTATGCTACAGGGGTATTTTTGCTTGTAGGGATGTGTAGCAAAGTAACCACCTAAGATACCACAGCTTGTTCTTGTTCCTTTGGGATGGTTTCAGTCCACTTTACCGTTTGCGCCATAGGTAGTGCCGACTTATGGTCTTCCAGAAATTAATCCGGTGTCGCGGCACGGACTAGACCTGATAGATATGCCAGATCTGCGAGGTCTGGTTAGCGGATTATTTACTGGAAGACCATTAGTCGGCTGAGGTCGCCGACAACCTCTGGATGCCGACTAAAGTCGGCACTACGACGGTAAAGCTACAAGCGCCTTTCTGAAACCTTCCCTTTGCGTTCTTTTGCGGCAGTAAACATATGTTCTATTCGCCCTTGAACTAGGAGACCAACATGCGCCTCCTCTCCGCCGAAGATGTTCGCCAAGCGGTACCGATGACTGCGGCTATTGATGCGGTTGAAGCAGCCTTTGTGAGTCTTGCCAGCAATCAGGCTGAGGTGCCGTTGCGTACCCATATTCCTGCACCTGAACATGAGGGCATGAGCCTCTTTATGCCTGCCCGCATCAATGATCCCGCTGTGTCTGCACTGGGGGTGAAGGTGGTCTCGATCTTCCCCCGCAACCTTGGGCGTGGTCTACCCACCATCAACGCCCTCGTCAATCTCTTTGATCCGCAGACGGGCCAAGCGCTTGCGGTACTCGATGGTACCTACCTGACCGCGCTGCGGACTGGGGCGGCCTCGGGGGTGGCTACTCGCCACCTGGCTCGCGCCGATGCTCGTGTGCTGGCGCTCTTTGGCGCTGGGGCTCAGGCCATGCCCCAGGCGCTTGCCGTGTGCGCGGTGCGCCCCATTGAACGCATCTGGCTGGTTAATCGCAGCCGCGAACGCGCCCAACTGCTCGCGGCGCGCATGCGTGGAGCTGGGCTCACCCTTGATCTGCGGCTGGCCACGAGCAGTGAACAAGCTCTGGCCGAAGCTGATGTCGTGTGTACCGCTACGTCCGCTTTGCACCCGCTCTTCAGTGACCCTATGCTCAAGCCGGGTACCCACATCAATGCGATTGGAGCCTACAAACCTACCATGGCCGAAGTGCCCCCCGCGAGCGTTGCGCGAGCGCGGGTCTTTGTGGATCAGACCGAGGCCGCTTGGGCTGAGGCGGGTGATCTGATTCAAGCCCGTGATGCAGGGCTGATCAGCAGCAACCATCTGGCTGGCGAAATTGGTGCGGTTGCAGCGGGATTCCTCGCCGGACGGATCAGCGCCGAAGAGATTACGCTCTTCAAATCGGTTGGTAGCGCCGCCCAAGATCTTGCCGTAGCTACCCTCGCTGTAGCGCGTGCTCATGCATTAGGCTTGGGTACAGAGGTCGCGTGGTGAAGAGGAACAGGGGAACAGGGGAACAGGGGAACAGGGGAACAGGGGAACAGGGGAACAGAGGTAGGGGGTAGGGTGTGAGGGCCATCCAGAATACCTCATACCAATTACCATTGAACAGTCCGCATGCCTAATAACATTCAAGCGCATTGAGACGCCATGTCCGGCTTTCAGCTATCAGCTATCGGCTATCGGCTTTGGTATCACCCCCTACCCCTCTGTGCCCTCTGCGCCTCTGTGGTAAAACCCTCTCTGCGCTCTCTTCAAAAACTCGCTATCTGAAAGCCCCTATGGGTGACTCTGCCGCACATCAATCACCCGCTCGACCAAGGGTGCGACATAGGCACGCACCTCGGTCGGAGTGAGCCCCGCGACCTTGAAGGTGACATGGCTGTGGCCTGGTGCGTCGCCTGCAAAGGTGCCCAAGGCGATGATGTTGCCACCAGCACTGGCCAAAGCGCCCGTTACTGCCGCCAATTGACCCGGTTCGTCGCGCATACGCACTTCGCAGCGCACCCCCGCATCACGCGCACCCATCAACTCGAGTAAAATCTTGAAGAGATCGGTCTCAGTGATCATACCGACCACGTCTTCGCCACGCAAAACCGGCAACCCGCCGATCCGTTGGTCGGCCATAATGCGGGCGGCTTCTTCAATCGGCATATCTTCGCTGATCGTCTGCACCTTGTGGCTCATGCAGGACGCAACGGTCAATTTGCTCAACAGGTAGTTCAGTTCCCAAACGCTCAAGGTGGTCGCCTGAGAAGGCGAGGCGTTCAGCAGATCCTTCATAGAGACAATGCCCACCAAGCGCCCATGGTTGACCACCGGGGCGCGGCGGATGTGTTCGGTTCGCATCAGATGCAAGGCATCATGGACAGAGGTTTCAGGGGTGACCGTGATCACCGGGTACTTCATACGTTCACCAACTAGCATGGCTCTACCTCCTTGTAGTCCAGCGTGTGGCCACAAGAGTTGTGGCACACTCGATACGTCTACTATAGCATAGAGGGTATACGGGAGCTGAGGGGTTTTGTTAACGTCATCATGCATACATCACGCGCTAGTCTTACCCGCTTTGCTTGGCTTGCCATTGTTGCGGCCATTGTTACCATTGGGCTCAAGTTTGGGGCCTACCTGATCACCGGATCGGTTGGGTTGCTCTCTGATGCCCTGGAATCATTGACCAACTTAGTGGCGGCTATTGTGGCGCTGATCGCGCTCACGATTGCCGCCCGTCCTCCCGACGAAGATCACGCCTATGGTCACGGCAAGGCGGAGTATTTCGCTAGTGGTGTGGAGGGCGGCCTGATTCTGTTGGCCGCAGTGAGTATCATCTATACCGCCGCTGATCGGCTCATCACGCCCCAACCGATTGAACAGGTGGGGCTCGGCTTGGTGATCGTGGTGGTGGCTTCGCTGATCAATTTGGTGGTGGCCCGGATTCTGCTGCAGGCCGGGCGGGAGTATCAGTCGGTGACGCTTGAGGCTGATGCCCAACACCTCTTTACCGATGTCTGGACTTCGGTGGGGGTGGTGGTGGGCGTTGCTGCCGTGGCGCTCACCGGCTGGGAGCGGCTCGATCCCATTATTGCGATGGTTGTGGCCGCAAATATCATCTGGTCGGGCGTGCGCCTCATCCGCAACTCGGCCTTGGGCCTGCTCGATACGGCTTTGCCCACCGCTGAACTGGCCCAAGTCGAAGCGATTTTAACCTCATTCCAGATGCGTGAGGGGGTGCAGTACCATGCCCTGCGCACGCGCCAAGCCGCCGCCCGGCGCTTCGTCTCGGTGCATATCCTGGTACCAGGGGCCTGGAGTGTCACCCGTGGTCATCAACTGCTCGAAGAGATTGAAGCCGAAGTGCGCTCGGCGCTACCCAACACAACCATGCTTACCCACCTAGAACCGTTGGAGGATCCGCGTTCGTTTGAGGATCAGCAACTTGATCGAGTTTGACTAAAAAATCTAAGAGGCTGTCTGAAAAGTCTATGAACTGACGTTGGAGTGCCGGCTTCAGCCGGCTAAAGCCGGCACTCCAACGCGTGCTTACTAGCTTTTCAGACAGCTTCTAATACAACCACTCCTCAATGTGGTAGAGCGCCACTCGTGCTTGGGCATTGCTGGCCGTGAGAGCACCAGAGCGCAGGGCGGCCAGTTGGGCTTGCATGGCTGCGGTGTCGAGGGGCTGCACGCCCTGCATTTGGCGGGCGTAGTCGCTGGTGGCGGGGGGGATAAGCGGCGAGATATAGACCAGATCGCCTTGGCTGAGGTTCATGGCTTGCAGGGTCGTGAGGGAGCTGCTGAGGTGGCGTTCAGCAAAGCCAACCCCGCCCACACCGGCCAGCAGAATCACGCCGACGTTGATCCCAGCCGCCTTGATGCGCTGCACTACCTCTACACACTCGGCGGGTGAACCGGGTTTGTTGAGCATGCGAAACACCTCTTCGTCGCCCGTTTCAAGCCCTAGGTAGATGCGTTGGATGCCATCCTGCTTGAGTTCAACGTAGTCGGCAACCTGCTTGATCTCGCCGCCAAAGATGTCGAGGAAGGCATAGATGCCCCGTGGCCCGCCAGTGGCTGTAGGCGGAAAGGCGGCATTGACCACGGCAAGGAGTTCGCGCAGCCGCGCTTGGGGCACAATCAGGGCGTTGGCATCGCCGAGGAAGATGGAGCGCCTGAGCGCAAGGCCGCGCCCCAGCAGCGCCTTCACCTGCACAATATGCTCCTGCAACGCCGCCGGGCTCTTGATGCGAAAGGCCCGATCACGGTAGAAGCTGCAAAAACTGCATTGATTCCAACTACACCCCTCAGTGGCTTGAATGACCACCGCTTGGTAGTGGTCGGGAGGCACAATACTGATCGGGCTATAGGTGGCAGCAAAGGCTTGGCACGCTTCTGCTCGCCGGGTACGATCCCAGGCCACGACACGTTCCAGCCATGCTCGTAGTGCCGGTGAGCGCCCATGCATAATAGCATTGGCAATGCGTGTCGCACGGGCGTGAACAGTCGCCGCTAATGCTTCAGCCTCAGCGGGATCGAGGATCCGACGCAGCTTGCCATCAGGATGGGTGGTCTTGAGCAGTACCGCACCAGAAAGCCCAAAGCGGTAGTTACGCCCATCGAGGAAACAGCTCAAGGGGCGGCCTTCACCGTCGAAGGCAAAGGTGGCCTGCAACTCTTGTGAGATCGTTAGGCTATGTGGTTGGACATTGAGATAGATGGTGCCAAGTTCAGATGTCCGTACCACAGAAGGGCCATAGTCTGTATCGAGATGCTTCATTGCAACTCTGAGGGTGGGGGGCACGCGAGGGTCGTGCCCCGACGAAGAATATTAGGATGACCGTGATGTTCTAGCCTACTCACGTTCCATGGCCGTCGCACCGCTGGTAGCGAGGTTGGCCCAGGTGCGGCGAGCGGCGAGATCAACGCTCGAGAAGAGAAACGTAGGCACATTGACCGTGAGCATCAGGGCTATATCTTCCCACAAAATGGTGTCTTCATCAAGGAAGCGGAACACGCGCTGGGGCGGGTTACGGCTGAAAAGCTGCTCGAAGAAGACATGGCCCTGTTCGCGGCCCGTATCGAGTACATACAAGAGGACCCCATCCATGAGCGCGTGGTAGTTGAGCGGCGGCTCATAGTAGAAAGGCTGGCCGGTGGTGGTCAGGCTGGCCGTGATGCGCGCCGATTGGCGCTGAATGCGTTGGAAGGTATAGCCAGTGGACGCCTTGGTCATGCCCCCCGCCGTACCAATGTTCATCACATGGGGGCTAGGGCGGCGGGTAAAGGGCATGTCGGTCATGGGGATGACCCCAAATTCGACATGCTTGATTGCATAGCTCTGCACCCCCAAATGGCGGCTAATATAGTCACGGAGCCCGCGATCATAGACCTCATGGGGAACAAGGTCGGGTGCGAAGAAGGTATACTCAACGAGGGCGGTGTGTTGATCGTATGGTAACACATAGACAAAACGCACATCGTGGCCCTGTTCGACCCGAAAGTCCATGAAGGTGGCGGTGTTGGGATCAAAGACGGGGGTTTCGGAAGTGATCACCCAACCCTTAAAGTGCTGGAACCAGTGGGCATAGGTGGGGCGCGGGGGCTCAGGCGTATAGATGCTGTTGAAGGCCCAACGACCGTGGTAGGCTTGACCGTTCACAAAGACCGCAACGCCATCAGGGCGATCTTCAATCCGCTCGACGCGTCCGTAGCAGCGTGTAATATTGGGTTGTTGGGCCACCCACGCTTCGGTAAAGCGGTAGAAATCGCCGCCCTCGATCATCTTGTAACGGTAGGGCTCAATCGTAAACTGTTTCGTGCGCGACTGCCCGTGTACAATGAGTTGATCCCAACTGCGAGCTACCACCGGATCAAACATGCCGGCCCCAACCTCCCAGAAACACCACGTCCGATCGTTGCGCCGCTTGGGCGCCTCGTCTACAAGCAGCACGCGGTGCTGCTTCAGGCTGGACTGCCCCAAATGGTAGACCAGACTGAGCCCGGCGGCACCCGCGCCGGTGATGATGTAATCGTATTGGCTCATTGCCCTCTCTCGCGTATTAGGCTCCTATGGCGACATGGCCAGAGGTGCGACGACTTACCCCCTATGCTACCCGATCAATGGCTTTCAGTCCAGAACACCGGGCGAGTTTTGCGCGACTGCGCTATAATAGACCCCGTGGAGCTTACCCTTTCTCCTTCATGGTGCATTGCACTCCAGAGTGACCATCCGGTAGCCCAGCGAGCTGCTGAGGAGCTTCGGGCTGGGTTGGTGCAACTCGGTGGGCCGGAGTTGGCCCTTGCTGCGGCGTCGGATGGCCCACAGTTGAACTTGAGCCATGGGTTGGCTGGTGATGGCTTTGTGCGTGCGCCGGCGGCCAATGGTTTGGCGCTGCGCGGCGATGGGCCACGGGGCTTGCTCTATGCGGTCTATGATCTGCTGGAGACGCTTGGGCTGCGTTGGCCCTCGCCTGGTGTGCTTGCAACCCCTACGCCGCTCCCGCAGCCGCTCTGGTTGCCCCCGAGTGCAATTAGTGACCATCCGGCTTTGCCGGTGCGCAGCCTGGTGTTGGGCCACGACCTCTTCTTAGCTGAGGCCGAGGCATGGATTGCATGGGCCGCTCGCAATCGGCTCAATACGATCTTTGTTCATACTACCATCCACGAGCCAGCCCTGGGTGCTTGTCGCTTGGCAACATGGCGTGCCCGCCGCGAGCAACTCTTGCCGCTGCTGCGTTCCTATGGGATGCGGATCGAGTTGGGCGGGCACCACTTGCGCGATCTGCTGCCCCGCCGCTTTTTTCGACGCAAACCGGAACTCTTTCGTTACGATGGCCAGCAGCGCAATCCCGACCACAATTTTTGTGTTAGCAACCCGCAGACCCACGCTATCTTGCGGCAGATGGCGACCGCGTTCTTCCAAGCCTACCCTGAAGCCGAAGTCTACCATGTGTGGCCCGATGACCTGCGTGGTCATGGGTGGTGTCAGTGTGCGGCGTGTGCCTCGTTGAGTCCCGCCGATCAGGTGCTCATGGCGACCAATACGCTCGCTGAGGCGCTGGTGGCGCTGCGCCCTACGGCCCAAGTGAGCTTTTTGGCCTACCACGATAGCGCCTATGGGCCCAAGGTGCAACCGCATCCCGCTGTGGTGTTGCTTGTTGCGCCGCGTTTACGCAGCTATGCCGTGGGGCTCGACGCACCCGCCAATGGGCCACTTGCCGAGCAATTGAGTGCGTGTGTGGCTGCCTTTGGTGGTGGTAATCCCAATTCACCCCAGGCCAAGTTGGGCAGCTTTGAATACTACCTCGATGGCATCCTCTTCAAATCGGCCCCGCCGCCACTGCCCGAGGTGATAGCCTCTGATCTGCGCTACTACCAGCAGGCTGGGCTGGGCAGCCTCCATGTCCTGCTCACTGGCGACCGGCCCTTCCTGCATGCCCCGCCCAACGCCTACCTCTTCGCCCGTCTCGCATGGGAACCGCAAGGCGATCCGCAGCAACTCTTGAACGACTATGCCAGCGCACGGGCACCCCACCACCCGCCCTCGCTGATCAGTGCCTATCGAGCCTTAAGCCAGGCTTGGCAGCCCGTCTTGAACCGCGAGCCAGTGCTCGAAGCACCGCCAGCGCCAGCGCACGGCCTGCGTGATCCAATCACCCATCCACCCACCGACCTGCTTGATTTACTCGACATAACTAGTCGTGATGCCGAACTGCGTCTCGAAGCGCTGCACAAGGCCACGCTTCAGCTTGAGCAGGGCTATGCAGCGTGGGAAGAGCTAGGTGCCCCCAACATTCCTGCCGCTTTTGCTGCTGAGTATGCGGAGTGGGAGGTAGGGGCAAAACTGCTCACCTACATCAGGTTGCGCCAGCAACTCTATGTGTTAGTGGGGCGTAACGCCAGTCGGAGTGCGCTGCGCGAAGCCCTGACGGAAGCTCAACGCGCCCTGGATGCGCTCTACGCCTGGGCCGATACTCACGTGCCGAAACGAGCCCAAGCGAACCACCGGCTGCTGCGTGCCGCCCTCCAGTTGCAACTCGACCAGATCGCCGATCAGCGTATTCATAACCCCTTTGCGCGTTTGGGTCTGCGCGCACGACGCGCTAAAGATCTCGTGAAACTCTTGCCCGGCATGGTGCCACTTGCGATTGTAGATTGCAGATTGTAGATTGTAGATTGTAGATTGCAGATTGCCGAACATGGCGTCCCAATGGGCGTTAGCGTTCTTGATCATGCCGAACAAACCAGCAGTATCCTGTTAGGGAAGCGGATGTTGTTGATTACCCCGTTGCTTTGTCACCCTGAGTACTCAATGGCCCGCGGGCCAGTGGCCTGTGAGAAACAGGGTGAGTGCGCCGCGCCCCTCCGCTGGCTGAGCTTGTCGAAGCCAGCGGAGGGGCGCGGCGGCGCGGGGCTTCGACAAGCTCAGCCACCGCGCCACCGCGCCACCGCGCCACCGCGCCACCGCGCCACCGCGCCACCGCGCCAC
>NZ_NQWI01000198.1 GCF_002532535.1 Candidatus Viridilinea mediisalina | reverse complement strand
TGCCTAATGACCTTCAAGCGCATTGAGACGCCATGTCCGGCTATCAGCTATCGGCTATCGGCTATCGGATTTGGTATGAGACGGTGCTGCTGCTCATGGTACAATCGGGAGGAACAATAGCGTAGACGCCATCAGGTGACACCACACCTACACAACAGAGGGCAGGAACGCTCGTGGAGAACAAAAAGATTGGCGTTATTGTCGGGCGAGAGTGGTCGTGGCCACCAGCATTTATTGAAGAGGTCAACCGGCGCAATCAGGGTGTGCGGGCAGAGTTTGTCAAGTTGGATGGCACCGTGATGGGGGCGCCTTGTGATTATGCGGTGCTGATTGATCGGATTAGTCACGAGATTCCCTACTATCGTACCTTCTTGAAGACAGCCGCTCTCGCCGGGGCGTATGTGATCAATAATCCCTTCTGGTGGAGTGCTGATGATAAATTCTTTGGTGCTAGTCTCTGTACACGCTTGGGTATTGCCCATCCAAAGACCATAGCCCTACCGTCCCACTCCTATACTGATGGGGTGGTCAATGAGTCGCTGCGGAACTTGAACTACCCTATACCTTGGCAAAATCATGTTGACTACGTTGGCGGCTTTCCGGTCATTCTCAAGCCTGTGTCGGGAGGCGGCTTCAAACAGGTCTACAAGGTGAACAATTTCGAGGAGTTGTGGCAGGTCTACAACGAGACAGGCACCGAGTGTATGATGCTCCAGGAGTATATCGCCTGGGAGAAGTATG
Organism: Candidatus Viridilinea mediisalina; assembly: GCF_002532535.1. GTDB lineage: Bacteria > Chloroflexota > Chloroflexia > Chloroflexales > Chloroflexaceae > Viridilinea > Viridilinea mediisalina. Next base: position 3,981 of record NZ_NQWI01000198.1, on the reverse strand, counting down.
TGCGCTGTATTGTGCTTGGACGCAAGCATATCATGACGATCAAGTTTGATGCGAATGCCCCCTGGCCTCAGCGCTACTTCCGCGACGATCACTACCTGACGCCCGATGAGGGCCGCTTGGTAACCGAGTGGGCGCTGGAGTTGAATGAGGCGTTGGGCTACGATATGAATACCGTTGAGTTTGCGTTGAAAGGTGGCATACCTTATGTCATTGATTTCAACAATCCAGCCCCCAATTTTGATGTCAACGCGTTGACGCCCTACTACTTTGATTGGGTGGTCAAGACCATGGCCGATTATACGATTGAGTTGGCGCTGAAGGAACGGGGCGGGCCAGCAGGTTTTGATTGGCGTCAAGCCTTAGTTGGAGCATCATGACAGCAGCAAAGAACCAAGTGTTACGTTTTGCCCTACCCTCCAAAGGTTCAGGCTACGACGCTTCGCTGGCGCTACTGGAGAGTTGCGGCTTGCGTGTGGTACGTGCCAATCCCCGCCAGTATACCGCAACCCTGCGGGGCTTGGACGGGGTTGAAGTGCTGTTGCACCGCCCCACCGAGATTGTCGAGAAGGTAGCCGAGGGCGGGATTGAACTGGGGATCACCGGCTATGACATGGTGGTCGAACAGCGCGGCGACGACGAGAACCTGCTGGTCATCCTTGATGATCTCGGCTTCTGGCGGGTTGAGTTGGTCTTTGCGGTGCCGCAAGGCTGGATAGATGTGAGTAGTTGGCGCGATCTGGCCGATCTCGCGGCTGAAATGCGCTCGCAGGGCCGCCGGCTCCGCATTGCCACCAAGTATCCGCAGACGGTGCGCCGTTTCTGCCAAGAGCAGGGAATTACCCACTTTGAACTGATCGATTCGCAGGGCTCGACCGAAGCGGCGCCAAGTTTGGGCTATGCCGATCTGATTGCGGACATCACCGAGACGGGTACGGCAATCCGCGATAACAAGCTCAAGATTGTGGGCGGGCCGATCTTGCGTTCGCAGGCGGTACTCATTGGGAGTCGGCGCATGCTACGGGGTAATGAGGCGCACTTAGAGCTGGTGCGTCAACTGCTCGAGTTGATCGAAGCCCGGCGGCGCGGGCGGCTCTTCTACTCCTTGACCGCCAACCTACCCGGCAGTTCACTCGAAGCGGTGGGGCGCGACGTCACAGCGCGGGTCGAATTGGCAGGACTCCAAGGCCCAACCATTGCCCCGGTCTGGAGCAAATTTGCCGCAGCGGGCGCCGTGCCTCAATGGTACGCCGTGAATGTGGTGGTGCCCCAAGAGGAGATGCTACCCGCCATTGACCACCTGCGACGGATTGGGGCCGTGAGCATCACAACGCTGCCGGTGCAGCACGTCTTCCACGCACAGAGCGAGGCGTTTGTGCGTTTGTGTAGAGCTTTGGGGTAGGAGGAGAGACACCATGACCAACGCATACGCCGCCGCAGGCGTAGATATTGCGGCTGCTACGCGGGCGAAGGAGTTGATGGCTGCTGCGGTGCGGGCAACCCACGGGCCAGCGGTGTTGGCGGGGATGGGAGCCTTTGGCGGTTGTTTTGATCTGGGAGCAGCAGGGGTTGCTGGCTCCGGTATTCTGGTTGCCTCTACCGATGGAGTAGGCACGAAGACGTTGGTGGCGACGGCGCTGGGGCGCTATGCGAGCGTGGGCCAAGATTTGGTCAACCATTGTGTCAATGATATTTTGGTGCAGGGGGCGACTCCGCTCTTTTTCCTTGACTATGTGGCGGCGGCGCGGCTGGCACCAGAGCAGGTGGCAGCGATTGTGGGTGGTGTGGCGGCGGCTTGCCAAGCGGTAGGTTGCGCGTTGCTTGGCGGCGAAACCGCCGAGATGCCCGATGTCTATGCGCCTGATGGTTTCGATCTTGCCGGTACGATTGTGGGGATTGTTAGCCGCGAAGCCATGCTGCCACGCCCTAATATTGCGCCTGGCGATCTGGTACTTGCGCTGCCCTCCAGCGGGTTGCACACCAACGGCTACTCCTTGGCCCGCAAGATTGTTGCCCAGAGTGGCATGAGCTACCATGATCGTCCAGCCAGCTTGGAGGGACTCAGTATTGGCGAAGCGCTCTTGGCAATCCACCGCTGCTACCTGCCTGAAGTGCAGGCGCTACGGGCCGCCGTGACGCTTAAAGGACTCGCGCACATCACCGGCGGCGGGGTCTACGACAACCTGCCCCGTGCCTTGCCAGCGCACCTGGGCGCTACGCTTACCCACGGCAGTTGGGCGATACCACCAATCTGCACCTACCTGGTAGAGCAGGGCGACCTCAAGGAGCAAGAAGCCTACCATGCGCTCAACATGGGCTTGGGCATGCTGGCAATCATCGCGCCCGACGAGGCCCCTGCGGCCTTGGCGGCCTGCCCAGAGGCCCGCGTTGTTGGGGCGATCCGTGAGGGCGCTGGGGTCGCGTTGGTTTGAGTGATAGATATACCATTTACGATTGCAGATTGCAGATTGCAGATTGCAGATTGCAGATTGCAGATTGCAGAAGGAAAACCATGCACACGACCACAAAGACATTGCTCCAAATAGCTCTACGTCGTGCTGCACGCGGTACCGGCTCATCAACGGAATTTCTTGACAGGAGCCGAACGGCTATGATCCCCATCCCGGATCTTTACACGATTCTCGGCACGATCCGTTGGGTTCTTGTTGGAGGGATTGCGCTGCGTGCATACATCCCTGAGCGCATGACCTTAGATGTTGATATTATCATCCACGCCGATGATGAAGCCCCAGCTCGTGCTGCCTTTGGTGCGGCTGGCTACCGCATCACTGGGCCATTAAGCATAGGGGGCTTCACTGCCCACCCTAGTGATTCTACCGCGCCCATTGATGTACTCACCAGCACCGCACACTGGCTCGAAGAGGCACTCACTACTCCATCATTTGATACGGCAGGCTTTCCAGTGATGCCGCGTCCATACCTGATTCTGCTCAAGTTACAGGCCGGACGCTCCCAAGATCTCGCTGATATACAGCGTCTGTTACGCGGCACAAGTGCTGAAGAGCGCAGCCATATGCATGCTATGATTGCTCACGAAGCTCATGATCTCGTTGCTGATTTCGACGCGCTCTGTACACTTGCAGATCTGGAGTATGGTGGTTCATCCCCGCTATGAACTAAAAAGAGGCACGCTCATGAAACTCGGCCCACGCATCATTGAAGGAAAGACCAAGGTTGTCTACGCGCACCCAGAGGATGCTGCTCTCGCGCTGCTGGTGCATAAGGATGGTATCACGGCGGGCGATGGCGCACGGCGCAATGAGATTGCGGGCAAGGGTGCGCTGGCCGGACGTACTACGGCCAATGTTTTTGCGCTCCTAGCCCAGGCTGGTATTGCTACCCACTTTGTGGCTGCGCCTGAGCCAACGCTGACGCTGGTGCGACGCTGTGAGATGTTGCCCCTTGAGGTGGTGATGCGCCGTTTGACGACCGGTTCCTACCTGCGGCGCAACCCTGAAGTGGCCGAAGCGACGCGCTTTGATCCGCCGTTGGTTGAGTTTTTCCTCAAGGACGATGCCGCCCATGATCCTCTGATCTCCAGAACGGCTATTGCGGAACGTATGCTTGCTACGCCGAGTGAGATTGAGCAGATGGTTGCGACCGGGCTTGAGGTCTTTCGTCTGCTTGAGGCGGCATGGGCGCGCCTTGAGGTCACTCTGGTTGACCTGAAGATCGAGTTTGGACGCTTGCCCACGGGCGATCTGATTGTCGCTGACGTGATTGACAATGACTCATGGCGCATCTGGCCCGCTGGCGAAAAGGCGCGCATGCTCGACAAGCAGGTCTACCGCAATGCGGATCAGGTGGATGCCACCCTGCTGGCTGATGTCTCTGCGCGCTATGCCCAAGTGGCCGAGTTGACCGAGCAGTGGACGCTGGTGCGCTAGATGGCCCTCACCCCCTACCCCCTTCGGCAAGCTCTGGTTCGACAGGCTCACCAACCGGGCACCGCCTCTCCCGCGT
>NZ_NQWI01000197.1 GCF_002532535.1 Candidatus Viridilinea mediisalina | reverse complement strand
TGGAGATTGGAGATTGGAGATTGGAGATTGGAGATTGGAGATTGGAGATTGGAGATTGGAGATTGGAGATTGCCGAAGGTGGCGTTCTACTGAGCTTTAGGGATGAATACAGTAAGTAGGAACTAGGAACTAGGAACTAGGAACTAGGAACTAGGAACTAGGGCTGCGGCTTCAGATTTACCTCAGGTTGTAAATGTCCCTCGGCGCAAGCCAAGTTCGCCTAGCCACAAGCAGAGGGCAAGCCCCAAGAGCCATGGCCAAAGGTTGGTGCTACGGCTGGGTGCCACTGGCTCTGGACGATCCTCGCCGCTCACTTCGGCCATGAGCCGCCCGCCAGTGAGCTCGGCAATTTGCCCTAAGAGCACTTGGGCCGCCAAGGGGTCATAGCCAATGCGGTACTCGGCGGGTGCGGGGCGAACATAGCCAAGCACCTGCTCTTGCCTGATCCCGTCGTGCAGCAGGGCGATGCTGATTTCGTAGGCCCCTGGGGTGTGCAAACTGAGGTCTTGGGTGTAACGCCCTGGCCCGCTCTGGCCCACCATAAAATTGGTTGTGCTGCCATCGGGTAGGCGCACACGCGCATCAACAGTCGCAAAATCGAGGGGCTCGCCCCCCGGACGGAGCGCCTCGATGACGAGTCGCTCGCCGCCGGGGCGTGGTTCGATGCGTACTTGCAATGCGCCGCTGTCTGGTTCGGGCAAGGTGTAGCGCAACGTCTGTGCCCAGAAGCGCTCAAAACCGGCCCAACTCGTCCACGCTTGCGCCCACGGCGGCCCTAAGCTGGGCGTCCAAGCTACTGTACGCCCCAAGCCATACTGCCAGACCGCCAGCAACGGATCGCCCTCTGGGGCACGCAAGATCACCTCGGCGCTGTCGCGGGGCGTCGTGCCGACATAGCCCGCCAAGACGGGTAGATCGGCGGGGGCAAAGCCCTGCAAGATGGGATGCTGAAGGCCCAATTCGGCGTAGATTTCACCCTCGATGAGACTATCAGCACGGGCAAGCTCGCTCTCCAGGAGGGTGAGGCGCGGAATATCGGCGGCGCGGTCGGTATAGTAGTAGCGTCCATTACCCCAAGCCGCTAGTTGTTCCAGCAGAACTGTGTCGGAATCGCGCCCAATGGCAATCGTCGAAAGCGTAATCTCATTGGCTCGCGCCGTATCAATCATGCGCCGATAGTTGTCCATGTTGGTCGTAAAGCTACGTCCATCGGTGAGCAGCACAGCATGGCGTACACCTGTCGGTTGCTGCGCCAGATCGGGCAGGCTATCGGCTAAGGCCCGTTCAATGTCGGTACCACCACCAAGGGGTAGGCGCAGAATTGCATCAATGATCGCGTCCCGGTTGGCCTCGTCGCCAATGGTTTGAAAGTTGACTACCCAGAGGGTGTTGGTATCAAAGGCCAGGATGCCCACGCGGTCATCAGCGCGTAAACTCTCGGTCGAGAGGATCGCCGCCTCTTTGGCCATGTCAAACTTACTCACACCAAAGGCGGCACTCATGCTGGCCGAGCGGTCAATGATCAGCAGGAGGGCTACCGTATCGCGCTGAGGGCGCGGCGGTGCCTCCATGTGGAGCGGCAGCACCTCTTCCAGCGGCGTGGACTTGTAGGCGCCCAAGGTATAGGCGTTGCGTCCACCCACAACGAGCAAGCCGCCCCCTTCACTGCGGACAAACTCGCGCACCGTGGCCATCTGATCAAAGCTCAAGGCTGTAGCGGGCAGATCGAGCAGCACCATGCCATCAAAGCGCATCAGATCGTCGAGGCGCGTGGGCAACTCAGTCGCGGCCAGCGTTTCACTCCTGATGCCTTGACGCTCCAAGGCATCACTGAGCAAAAGCGCATCGCTCGCACGGTAAGCAACCAGCAACACCAGCGGCGGCGGACGCACCAACACCGTGGCGGCCACCAGATCATTCAGCAGCCTGGGGGTGCCTTCGAGCAAGAGCAGTTCAGCGTGGAGCCGCAGAATCCCCGGGGTCTCGGCCTGATGCTCAATGCGAAACTGCTCAACCCCTGGCTGCAACTGCACCGGCTCATCGGCCAAAAGCTGCGTGCCATCCCAGAGGCGCAGACGCCCAGTTACCAGTTCGGGGGGCAAAGTGGGCGGCAGGTGGTAGGTCGCATCAACCACCAGCTCAAAGCGTTCACCCGCCAGCACACTCGTGGGCGCAAGCATCGCAGTGAGGGCCAACTCGCTGCGGGGCGGCTGCACCACTGGCACCACATCCACCTGAATAGCCGCCTCAGCGGCCACATGGGCTTCAAAGAGCGTATCGCCGCTGGTCACCCGCCCATCGCTGAAGAGGATCACGCGGCCTCCACCGGGCAGCAAGGCGCGGGCGGCCCGCAGCCCCGCCGCCAGATCGGTACCCGTGGGATCGGGCAGTTGCACCTCCGTCAGCGCGGCCACCTCAAGCTCACTAGGCGGGCCACTCACCACCTCTGCGCCCAGATAGAGCACCCGCGCCGTGCCATCACTCTGCTGCACCAAGGCAGCCGCCTGCTCGCGGAGAGCCAGGCGCGTCGCCGGTTCCAAGCTATCCGACTGATCCACCAGCACCACCAGTGGCCCCTCAGCGGGTGCTTCCGCCGCCAAACGCAGCCAGATCGGGTTGGCAAGGGCAAGAATCAGCAAGGCCAACGCCCCTAGCCGCACCCCCAAAGCCCAGCCTGAAACCACCTGCCCGCCGCGCCAGAACCAGAGCAGCACAATGGCCGGGAGGATCAACAAGAGCCATAGGATGGAGGGGTTTTGTAGGAGCATAGGGAAGGATAGGAGAGAGAAGGTAGGAGGTAGGAAATAGGAAAGATAGGGCTTTGGGATGACATGGATGGCCCTCACCCCCTACCCCCTTCGGCAAGCTCAGGGCACCGCCTCTCCCACGTTGTGGGAGAGGGGCGAAGACAACGCTGTTTCTTGCGTTCCTTTGCGCTCTTTTGCGGCAACGAACCCGTTTTCTGTTCGTCCTATTTTCTCTCTCCTCTCTCCTACTTCCTAACTAAGCTTACTCCGCAAGCGCCTGGGTCGTATCGAGGTCTGGTTCGGGGGGCCACGGTTGCAGGTTGCCGTCGCGGTCACGGGCGCGGGCGCGGAAAGCAAAGTGGCGGCCCTCATCGGGGCCAAACCATGCTTCGGTGGCTGTGGTGGCCCGCTGCCAATCGTTCCAGCCGCCGCGTGGCATTTGGCGTACCTGCACATCATAGCTCGCAATGGCGCTTGGATTGCTGCTGCCGCCCCAGACAATCCGATAGCCGGTGCCTTCGCGTTCGATGCGTTGAATACTGGCCGTTGGCGGTCTAGGATCGTTACGTGGCGCCCACGCCAAGGCATCATAGCGCACCGCCAGCCCCTCGTCTTCGGTCAGATCATCGAGGAAGACGCGGGGCGTAGAGCTGGGATCAGAGCCAAAGGAGAAGGCACCCAAGGATGCCCAGGTACCGGCATGGGCCTGTTGGTCGAGAGGCACCAGCGTTGTCCCACCGTCGTGGGTAATCTCATAGCGGGCCGAGCGGGTCGCCGTACCGCCACAGGCAGGGATGTAGGCAAGTAACTCGTAGTAGCCAGGCGTAAGCTGAGTTGGCTCCCAGAAGGCCGAAGCGGTCGCCCGTGCGGGCACCATGGTTGAGCCAGTCCATGTATGGCTACCACCAAAACCACAGGCGGCCTCGTTCCAGGGGAAGCCTTGGCGCACAAAACCCAAAGCGGCATCATCAACCACCAGCGCCCCCGCCTCGGCCTCAACGGGCGGTGCAGGGGTAGCAGTTGGCGCGGGCGGTGCAGTTGGTGCAGGCGCGGGCACTGGGGCCGTAACCGAAACCGCCGCACCGGGGCCAGGATCGCGGCCCAACCAGAGGAAGCTCACCTCAACCCAATCATTATTGGTCATCTGGAGATCATCCCAGAAAGTACCATCAGCAATATCAATCCCATTGGGATTATTGATGCGCCGCCCCTGCTCGTCGCGCCCGCCATTATAGCCATTGTAGTAGGCCGCCTGGGCCATCGGCACACCCACGGGAAGATCGCTATAACGCTGGCGATTGGGATCCCAATACTCATCACTCGTATTCCATGGGCCCACATCCCAGACCGGCACCACCACACTGCGTCCCCGGTAGGTCACACGGACACTATAGCGGTCGGTACCCATTGGTGAAAGCACCGCCCAAGAAGGCAAGGCCACAAAACGGTCGCGCTCCACAATAATATGCCCATTTGCCGTCATGCGCCCCACCAAACCCTGGCGGGTCGCAAAGATACGGTAGGTTGGTGCCAAATCCTGACGTTGGGGTTCAGTCACAGGCCGCGCCTGCACCTGAGCCACCATCGTCACAAGCAGCAGCAACACCAAAAGCGCAACAGACTGACGGAGTCGCGTGAGTTTCATGATCCACCTACCTAGATTTAGGGTTATGGTAAGGTCACCTGTGGTGGGATGGGCTACGCCCCAACCTTAGCTTCTTCCTATCGTGTTGGCGGCGAAGCCGCCAACACGATAGGAAGAAGCTCTTCGGGGTAGGCTTCGCCTACCCATACGCATTACGTTTAGGGCTACCGCCCTAAAACCCGCTTTGGGTCTACGCCCCAAACCACGTTTTTTGTTCCGTGTTGGCGGCTTCGCCGCCAACACGGAACAAAAAGAGTCTTTTTGGGGTAGGCTTCGCCTCCCCCAAACCCCCGCCGGGGGTTTAACGTAATGCGTATGGATTCGCCTCCCCCAACCTCCCGCCGGGAGGCTTAACGCATACACTAATAGACCAAATGAATAAACGAGCGCATCGGATCGAGGGTTGGCAACGGCACTAGCGGTGCCACCAAGCCGCCTTC
>NZ_NQWI01000025.1 GCF_002532535.1 Candidatus Viridilinea mediisalina | reverse complement strand
CCGAAAACCCCTCCCACGATCCTAGAGGTTCGTGAGAAGGGAGGGGTTCGGGGAGGGCGAAGCCCTCCCCGAAAACCCCTCCCACGATCCTAGAGGTTCCAGAAACAGTATCTGAAAGACTATATAAGTGAGTGAACCAACGATCCTTGCCAAGATTCTTACCCATAAAGCTGAAGAGGTTGCACGTCAGCGCAGCAAGGTGGCACTTGCCGCCCTTGAGGAGCGCTGCAAGCGTGCTGCTGCCGTGCGTGATTTTGCGCTGGCGTTGCGCTGTAGCGCACCCGCAACCGCGCTGATTGCCGAGGTCAAAAAGGCTTCGCCGAGCCGTGGAGTGCTGCGCGAGCCATTTGATCATCTGGAACTGGCGCGTAGCTACCGCGACGCCGGGGCTGCGGCGCTCTCCGTGCTGACCGATGGGCGCTTTTTTCAGGGGAGCCTCAAGTATCTTGAGGGTATCCGCCAACTGGCCAAGATTCCGCCGCTGTTGCGGAAAGATTTTATCCTTGACCCCTACCAGATCTATGAGGCCCGTGCGTATGGGGCCGATGCGCTCCTATTGATTGTGGCGGCTCTGGAGGATAGCCAACTGCACGAATTGCTCGCGTTGACCCATGAGCTCGGCATGGCTGCACTGGTTGAGGTGCATACCAGCGCGGAGATGGAGCGGGCACTGGCGCTGGGGGCAAAGCTGATTGGGGTCAACAACCGTGATCTCCACAGCTTCACCACGAGCCTCGCTACCACAGGCCAATTGGCCCAACTGCTCCCAAGCGGCCCAGAGCGCCCCCTCTTGGTTAGTGAGAGCGGCATCTTCACGCCGGAGCATGTGGCCCAAGTGCGCGCCTATGGCGCGGATGCGATCCTAGTTGGCGAAGCACTCGTCACTGCACCTGATGTTGCCGCGCAGACTGCGGCATTGGTGGCGGCATAGGACGGCATGCGGGGGCACAGGGGCAATACACGAGGTGAGTGCAGTTGCCCTGCGTGTGTATACGCGGTATTATACCTATAGGAAAGGAAACAGAAACGAGGAAATAGGCTGACTGATGCGGCACCATATCCTAGTTTCTATCTTCTACCATATGTTCTATTCCCGTCTGCTAGTACCGTTGCTCATGCTATTCATGTTGGCTTGGCTTGCGCTGACACCAGCCGCAGCCCAAGGGCGTGGCTCGGTCTACCTGCTTGATGTAGAGGGGGTGCTGACCCGCTATAGTGTCGGTGTGGTAGAGCGTGCGCTGCACAATGCGGAAACAAGCGGGGCCGAAGCATTGATTGTGCGCCTCACGGTTGAAGGGTCGGTCTTGCAAGATGCCCGCCGCCTCGCCGATATGTTCGTTGCTGCCGAAGTGCCCGTGGTGGTCTATGTGGCCCCAGCGGGGACGCGCAGCGGCGCAGGGGGGGCGTGGCTGCTCAATGCAGCCCATATTGCCGCGATGGCCCCCAATACGAGCTTTGGGGTTACAACGCCCTTGGTGCAGTTTGGCAGCGATCTGAGCGATGATACGCTGGAGTTGCTGCGCGGTGAGGTAGCAACGCTCATGAAGGAGCGGGCCCAGGCGCGTGGGCGCAGTGAAGCGTGGATTGCCGACGCAATCCGTGAAGGGGCAGTACTCAATAATGAGCAGGCCAGTGCGCTCAATCCACCCGCCGTTGAGTTGGTGGCCCGTGACCTTGATGAACTGCTGACCCTGCTGGAAGGCCGGCTCGTTACCCTTGAGGATGGCAATGAGTATACCCTGCGTACCTTGGGCCGTGATGTGGAACGGATTCCTCTGACGCTTTGGGAACTGATTCTGCTTACGCTTGCCAACCCCACCATCGCGTTTATGCTCTTGGTAATGGCCGGAATCGCCGTCTATGCCGAATTGCTCAGCCCCACCTTAGGTGCCCTTGCCGGACTAGGTGTAGTGCTGTTCATTCTTGCCCTGATTGGCCTGATCGCCCTGCCTGTACGCTGGTTGGCCGTGCTGGGCATCATTCTAGCCTTTGGCCTTGTGGCCGCCGATCTCTTCCTGCCCTCGAATGGTCTCGTCACCTTGATTGGTCTGGTTGTGCTAGTGGTGAGCGCCATGACAATGTTTGATGGCACCCAAGCTCCTGGGGTGGCGGTGGCCCTCTGGGCGGTAATGGTCGTGACGGCAATGATCGCAGCCTTTGCGCTAGTTGGGATCTATCTAGCCTTTCGTAGCCGGAACAGTCCAATTGCTACAGGTCAGGAAGGCTTGGTTGGACGCATGGCCGAGGTGCGTAAGCGCCTTGAACCGGAAGGCATGGTCTTTGTTGAAGGTGCGCTCTGGCGCGCCGTGAGCGAAGATGGTGACGTGGAAGTGGGAGAATTTGTGCGTATTACGGGTGTATACGAACTGCGTCTCACAGTGCGCCGCCTCGCGGCCCCTGCCGAAGCGCAAGCCTGAAAGGATTTTTGTATGAACGGTGCCTTCATCGTCGCATGTCTGATGCTCTTTCTCTTTCTGGGCCTGATGGTTATTCTCTCGGCCATCAAGATTGTCCCTGAGTATGAGCGGGGGGTCATCTTCCGCCTAGGCCGTCTGGTGGGCGCACGCGGGCCAGGCATCTTCCTCGTGATTCCCGTTTTTGAACGCATGGTGCGGGTAGATACCCGCGTGATCACGATGGATGTGCCGGCACAGGAGGTTATTACCCTCGATAACGTCACCATCAAGGTCAATGCGGTACTCTACTTCCAAGTGATGAATCCCAACTGGGCGGTCACCAAAGTGGTTGATTATATTCGTGCCACGATGCAGATTGCTCAGACAACGCTGCGCTCAGTGGTTGGCCAGGGTGAACTCGACGATCTCTTGGCGCAACGGGAGAAGATCAACCAGAAGTTGCAACAGATCATTGATGAACAGACCGAGCCGTGGGGCATCAAGGTGACGATTGTTGAAGTCAAGGATGTGGAGCTACCGCAGAATATGCAGCGAGCGATGGCCAAGCAAGCCGAAGCCGAGCGCGAGAAGCGGGCCAAACTGATCCACGCCGAAGGCGAACTGCAAGCCAGCCGCGCCCTGGCTGATGCCGCTGCCGTCATCGCCAGTGAACCCGCCACGCTCCAACTGCGCTATCTCCAGACCCTCACCGAAATCTCGGTGGAGAAGAATAGTACGATCATCTTCCCCTTGCCGATTGATACCTTGAAGACCTTCTTTGACACACGCAATGATCGGCAGTGAACGGTATGAAGGTTGACATAGCCCTATGATGCCAATTACCGTTCACTTGCCGGATCATCAAGCACGCGAAAGCACATTGAGATACCATGTTCGGCAATCTGCAATCAACAATCTACAATCTGAAATGGTATTAGGTTTGTCTTATGCCCATCACCCTCAAAAGTCCCCGCCAGATTGAACTTCTCCGCGCCTCGGGTCAGCTTGTACGTGAAACTTTTGAACTGCTGCGCGACCATGTGCGCCCCGGAGTTACCACGGCTGAACTTGATGCGATTGCTGAAGAATTCATTCGTTCCCGTGGGGCCGAGCCGGTCTATAAGGGCTATGTGCCGCCAAGCCGCCGGGGTTGGTCGAAAATTCCGCCCTTCCCTGGCAGCATCTGCGTTTCGATCAATGACGTGATCTGTCACGGCATCCCTAGTAAAAAAGATCGGCTGCGCCAAGGCGACATCATTGGGATTGATATTGGCCTGCGGCTCAATGGCTGGATTGGTGATGCCTGTGAAACCTTCGCGGTGGGTGAGGTGGACGACCAGACACAGCATCTGCTTACGACAGCCCGCAATTGCCTTGAGCTTGGCATTGCCCAAGCCCATGCAGGTAAGACGCTTGGTGATATTGGGGCGGCTATTCAGCACCACGCCGAAACGAACGGTTTTAGTGTGGTGCGTGAATATACCGGCCACGGTTTGGGTCGCAACCTGCACGAAGAGCCAACCATCCTGCATTATGGCGAGCCCGGCACCGGGCGCAAACTGATTGCTGGCATGGTCTTTACGATTGAACCCATGATTAACGCGGGCAAAGCTGATACACGCCTTGAGCGCGATGGCTGGACGGTACGTACCGCCGATGGGAAACGCTCCGCTCAGTTTGAGCATACGCTGGCGATTAGTCAAGATGGGCCGATCCTGTTGACCGGATGATCGTGTTGTACCATTGCAGATTGTAGATTGTAGATTGCAGATTGTAGATTGTAGATTGCCAAACATGGCGTCCCAATGGGCTTTAGGGATGGTTTCAGGGTACTTTACAGTTTGGAGGCATGCAGTGCATCCTGATGTCGCAAACCTATTTTCTATCTTCTCGTTTCTGTACCCTTACTCTTAGCGTTATGTCCTCTAAACCATCACTCTCCCTCATCATCCTCTGGCTCGCAGGCGCATGCGAAGTACTGCTGCTCGCCCGCTTTGTGGCGCGGATGTTGGCTGCCCGCCCCGATAATCCGAGCATTATGCTGCTCTATGGCCTCACCAACCCCCTGGTTGCGCCGCTGCATGCGCTCGATTATGACCAGCCGCCTTATGGTGGGGTGGTTGAGTTTTCGACTCTCGCCCTCGCGCTGATTCTGCCCCTGCTCGTGGGAATGTTTTGGCTATGGCACCAATACTGCAACCAACCGAGGCATGAGGACGTCTAATTGAGCGTGATGCCTCCTTGCGGGGATGCGAGAGGCGAGGATGCGAGGGCTTCGCCTCCTTGCGTCCTCGCCTCTCGCGTTCTCGCCTCTCGCGTTCTCGCGTTCTCGCGTCCTCGCCTCCTCGCCTCCTCGCCTCAGCACAAAAGGAACACACCATGCTAGAGCAACTAAACGCAATCCTCTTTTGGCTGCTCATCGTGATGGGCTTGGCGCTCACGGTGGCGGTGCTGGGTTTGGCGTTGCTCTGGCGCAGCATCAGCAATCTGCGTGTGCCCACCGATGCGGGCTTCTTCGCAACGATGCACTATGTGCCCTTGATCTTGGTGATCTTGCTTGATCTCCTTGATTTTGGCCTCGATTTCTTTGCCGCTCCGATCAGTTGGATTCTGCTTGATCGTTTGGGGCTACGGAGTTTACGCAATAAAGCCGTCATCCAAGCGCTCATCCCCTTCACCCAGCCGATTCCGGTTTTAACCCTTGGGTGGATTGCAGCGCGCGTCTTTAAGCTTGATGATAGTTATGTAACGCAGATTGTTGATGCCAATGCTGAGGCTCAACGCCGCCGTTTGCCCCCGCCGCGCTGATAAGGAGTATTATGCGTCGCCCACTCATTTTGGTTCTCTTGGTTCTCTTGCTGCTCACGAGCCTACCGCGTGCTAGTGCGTCCCAAGTTGCACCGCCGTTGCACCCTGTCACCCCCGCTTCCGGTCAACTCTGGCTGCTGGGGCAGCCCTTTGAGGTGCGCGGGATGAACTATATTCACTTTACGGGTTCACCGGCGGGTTGCCCGGAGTTGCACTTTGGGGCCGATGCCCACTGCCCTTGGGATCAGCGGGCGATTGATGATGACATGGCCCGCTTTCAGGCTTTGGGTGTCAATAGCATCCGTATTTTCCTCAACTACTATGTCTTCGGCGGCGCACGGGCGTATGATCCCAACTATAGTATGGCACGCCCCTTGGCCAACCTTGATGCACTCATTGCCAGTGCCAATCGTCACGGTATCTATGTCATGCCTGTGCTGCTGGCCAAGTTCCCCCAGCAATACATGACCGCCGAGGGCTACGAGTATGCCGCACAGCTCCATATCCGCCCAGTCTTGCACCACCTCGCGGGGCGTCCAGGCATCATTGCTTGGGACCTCTTTAACGAGCCGGACATCGGTAGCCCAATTGATCAGCGTTGCTGGGATTGGGATAACGGCGATTTTATCCTCTGTCGCGTGTTGGCCGAGCAGCGTTTTGCGTTCCTGAGCCGCCTCAGTACTGAGGCGCGGGCGCTCGATCCGGGCCGCCCCCTCACCATTGGCATGGCCTTTGCCAAGAGCCATTTCCGTCCCTTAGGGGCAGCGGGCGATATTGCTGCGCTGGTGGACATCTATTCGTTCCACTATTATGACGATGACCCCTTCGATTCAGGGCGTTACGCCGAACATTGGTACTATGGTGCAGGCTTCCCGTATGATCTGCAACGGGCCATTGGCGAACTCACGGCATTGCCTGTCCGCAAGCCGGTGTTGGTGACTGAATTGGGCTTTCCGAGTGGGCCAGGGGCCCTGCGTGACGAGGCCGCCCTGCGGCGCGATCTGGCCCAAGGCATTGCCACCGCCCGCATGACTGAAGCGGCTGGCGTGATGCTCTGGCCCTTCCAAGATCCGCATGCGCTGCTTGCGAAACGGGTTTTTCTGGATTAGTGAGGGTTGCACGGATTGGTTGAGCGTGATAGAATCAATGTTACACACGAGAAGCGCAACATGAGCGCGATTTTTGCCCTATTTCCTATTTCCTATTTCCTATTTCCTATTTCCTATTTCCTATTTCCTATTTTCTACTTCCTAATCCTTCGAACTTATGCCAGAGCAGACCCTTCCTAAAGAGCGGACGACGCCAATCCCTGGGATTGATCCTGAAGCCATGCCTTTGCTTGGCTTGGGCATCGGTTTGACCGGGTTGGCTCTGGGGTTACGCCCGCGTTTTGCGCCCCTTCCCTTGGCGCTCACGGCCCTTGCGGCGGCGTTCTACCGCGATCCCAAGCGCCAAACCCCCCATGATCCAGGGACGCTCTTTGCGCTTGCTGATGGGGTAGTGCTGCGCGTCGAGGAGGTCTACGAGCATCGCTTTATCCATTCGGATTGTCTGCGCCTCAGTATCAATATGACGCCCCTGAGTGTGCCGGTGTGCCGTAGTCCTGCCGCTGGTGTGGTGCGCCTCGTGGAGCATATTACGGGCGAGTTTCGACCCGCTGGCGATCCCGATGCTGGTGATCGCAATGAGCGTATCTATATTGGGCTGCATACCGATTGGGGGCCGCTGCTGGTAACGATGGTGGCTGGCCCGCTCGCACGCCGCTTGATCTGCCGCGTTAGCGCCGGTGATCGGCTCGATTCGGGTGCCCGCCTTGGCACCGTGCGCTTTGGGGCGCGCGCCGATCTCTATGTGCAACGCGACTCGGCCCATTTTGCGGTTGGCCCCGGTGTGCGCTTGGTGGCTGGCATTACGCCTCTCGGCGAAGTTGCGCCCCTGCCATGATTGGCCCTGCGACGCGCTATACCGTCCTCTTCGATGATGCTGCCACCACGGGTGGGCTAGGCTTGCCACCTGAGTTGCGTGCTATCTACGGGGGCGATTGGTACATGCCAACGCCCCCCGCCGAGCGCCCCTATACCTTCACCAACTTTGTGGTTGCTCACGATGGGCGTATCTCGTTTGCCGAACCGGGGCAGTCTGGCGGCGGGGCGATTAGCCGCCACGCCCCCCACGATACATGGCTGATGAGCCTCTTGCGCGCCCGCGCCGATGCGATCATGACGGGCGCTGGGACGCTGCGGGTGGCGTTGCGTCACCGTTGGACGCCGTGGGAGCCCTTTCCTGCCGCCCAAGCACCATTGGCGGCGCTCCGTGCTGCTGAGGGGCGCACTGCGCTGCCGCTGCTGGTGGTGCTGACTGCAACTGGCCAACTGCCGGCCAACGCTGCGGCACTCCACGTTCCCCACCAACCCCTGCTGATTGCCACAACCCAAACAGGCGCCGCGCAGGCCCGCAGCAGCCTTGCCAACCTGCCCCACGCCCACTACCACATCTCGCCCGGTAGCAGCGTGAACCTTGCCGCACTCCTCTCCACCCTGCGCCACGAGTATGGCATACGCAGCCTACTCAGTGAAGGAGGGGCCCATGTCTACGGCGCACTCATTGCCGCCAACATGATTGACGAGGTCTTCACCACTCTCAGTCCGGTGATTGTAGGCAACCCGGCCCCGCCCGCCCCGCCCCGCCCCGGCTTGGTTGAAGGGGTCGCCTTTGCGCCCACCAACCCGCCCCAATTGCGCCTGGTGAGCCTGCGGCGGCATGGCGACTACCTGTTTCAACGGGCGCGTGTGAGGAGGGGAGAACAAAGAACAGAGAACAGAGAACAGAGAACAGGGGGCAGAGAATAGGCTTTCAGGTAGAGAGTTTTTTGAACAGGTGATCCAAAACGCCTACAAGGAGAGGTACCGAGGATTGCACCACAGAGGCACCGAGGGCACAGAGTCTGAAACAAAGGAAGTACCAACAATGGTGCTTGCCCTGCCATGCATCTCTCTGTGTTCTCTGTGTCTCTGTGGTGAATATCTCTGTATCTCTGTAAAACCTCTATAATTGGAAGCATGGAGCAGAGAACAAAGCTTGAAGACTGGAGCAATGCAAGACCCACTTACCTGGCATTGGCAACCCTTTGGCGCGTCAGCGCTGCTGCTTGAGGTTCATCCGGTGGGCCAGTTGGCCAATCGGGCTGTGTTGGCGCTGGCGGAACATGTGCGTGCCACAGCGCCAGTAGGACTCATTGCTGCCGTGCCCGCGATCAATTCGCTGTTGCTCACCTTTGAGCCTTTAGTCCTCACCAGCGCAGCGTTGCAGGCTTGGCTTGAGCCCCTGCTTGCCAGCGTACCTCCCGCGCCCGCAGAACCGCTGCACATCCACGAGTTGCCGGTAAACTATGGTGGGGCGGCTGGCCCTGATCTCGTTGCGGTTGCAGAAGCGCTGGCACTAACGCCCCATGAGGTTATTGACCTGCACACCAGCGTTACCTACCGGGTGATGATGCTCGGTTTTGCCCCGGGCTTTCCCTACTTGGGGCCATTGCCTGCGGCACTGCACCTGCCCCGCCGCGCCACACCGCGAAACGCCGTTCCAGCCGGTTCTGTTGCTATTGCTGCTGGTATGACCGGCATCTACCCGACTTGTCTACCGGGCGGCTGGCACCTGATCGGGCGTACCCCTGTGACCCTCTTCGATCCGCATGGCGATCCGCCAGCCCTGCTTGCGCCGGGTGACGGGGTGCGTTTTGTTGCTTGCTAACATCTTCCGTTTGGGTGGCTTCGCCACCCAAACGGAAGAAAAAATAAGAAAGCAAAGCTTATGGACTGGCCAACCAGGGTTGATGCCGCCCTTGCGCTCCAGCAAGCATTACGTACTCAAGTACATCTGTGCGATGAGCCAGAGTTGCCACGCACAGTGGCCGGGGTTGATGGCGGCTTTGTGGATAACGGGGCGACGGTGCGGGCAGCGGCGGTGCTGCTGCGTCTGCCCGATTTGCAGCCCGTGGCCCAAGCCGTCGCGTATGTTCCCGTGCGCTTCCCCTACGTGCCTAGCCTGCTCTCGTTCCGCGAGGCACCGGCAATCATTGCGGCCTTGGAGCAACTCGGACAGCGCCCCGATCTGGTGATCTGCGACGGTCAAGGGCTGGCCCACCCGCGTCGCTTTGGCCTTGCCTGCCATCTCGGGGTCTATTGCGATCTACCGACGATTGGGTGCGCCAAAACGCGGCTCATTGGCCAACATGAGCCGCTTGGCAACGAACGGGGCGCATGCACGGCGCTCATGCACGAAGGTGAACAGCTTGGCTGGGTATTACGTACCCGCTCAGGCGTCAAGCCCGTCTATGTCTCGCCGGGGCACCGCGTCAGCCTCGCACGAGCGGCTAACCTCGTGATGGCTTGCACTACGCGCTACCGCCTGCCGGAGCCAACGCGCCTTGCCCATCAAGTGGCGTCGGGTAAAACCGTATCAGTGCCAAGTGACAAGCAGAATTCGCAATAGCGCGAGGCCGCAAAAGAGCGCAAAGGAATGCTAAAAAGGGATAAGTGCCATAAGAGGCTGTCTGAAAAGTCTATGGTTTGGCGTTGGAGTGCCGGCTTCAGCCGGCTAAAGCCGGCACTCCAGCGTGTGCCCCCCAGATTTTCAGACAGATCCTAAGCCACATCCGTTCAACCATGATCAAGCCGATGGCGCTCAAGGGCGTAGGCAATGGCGTTCTCTAGGCTGCCTTTGGCCACAATCTCGCGCAGTTCGACACCGATGTGAACGAGCGTCTGGGCAATTTCGGGGCTGATGCCGCTCAACACCACATCGGCCCCCAGCAAGCGGGCGGCCTGCGCGGCCCGGATGAGTGCCCCGGCGACTTGGGTGTCTACCACCTTGACCCCGGTGATGTCGAGGATGGCTAAGGCCGCATCATGCTCGGCAATGCCCTCTAGCAGAGTCTCCATGACCTGTTGGGCGCGCGAGGTGTCAATGCTGCCGATGATGGGCATCACCACCACCCCCTCGGCTATGGGCATCAACGGAGTAGAGAGTTCACGCAGGGCCGCTTGTTGGGCCATGATGATCTGCTCTTGCAACTCCTGGCGCTCCTCGGCGGCACGCAGTTGCTCGCTGAGGTCGCGGTTGATGGTTGCATAACCAACGATCTGCTCATGTTCGTCGCGGATCACCAGCCCAGAGCATTGCGCCGGGAAGGTGCTACCGTCAACCCGTCGGTAGTTGATCTGCTCCACGAAGGTATCTTTGTTCAGCATATGGGTTGCCCAAATGTTGGTCATGCGTTCACGCTCTTCAGGGGTAAGCAACTCTAGAGCTGAGTGACCAACTAGCGACTCACGAGCACCGAACATCTCATGGTACGCACGGTTGGCATAGGTAATCTGGCCCTGGCCATCGGCAATGACAATGCCATCGGGGGCATTTTCAACCAGCAATTGGAAGAGGCGCAACTGCCCGGCCTGCTGCTTCAGTTCGGTCAGGTCTTGCACAAAACCCGTGACGCCAATGGGCTGACCCTGATCATCGGAGATTACACTAGCAACCAGCAACGTTGGGATCAGCCTGCCATCCTTATGGCGGTAGCGCATCTCTCCAGTCCATGTTCCCTTGGTGACACACTCTTGAAACGTAGCATTGATAAATGCTGGATCTTCGCCAAAAACCTCTGTGATTGGTAAGCCAAGCAATTCCTCTTCACGATAGCCAAGCAACTGACAGTAGGCTAGATTCACATAGTTGAGTTCAGGTGGATCCATCGGCGCGTTGCCGATGGCAATCGGGCTATGCTTGACAATGCTGCGGAAGAGTACATTATCCTGCTCAAGACGTTTACGCTCGGTCACGTTCACTGCAACCGTGCCCGTTGCATAAACCTGGCCTTGACTATCACGAATAGGAAAGCGTACCGTACTAAAGAAGTCGAGCTTTCCATCGATCATTACGGTATCTTCATAGAATTCCGGATCACCACTACTTGCCACCTCGCGGTCACGCGCTTGGATCGCGTTCGCAATCTCAGGGGGCATAAGATCATGATCATTCATGCCCACAGCTTGCTCAGGCGTCAAGTTGCTCGCCATACTTGCGGTACGATTGAGCATCATAAAGCGCCCCTCAAGATCTTTAACCACCAGCACCGCTGGCATATGTTCAACAACGCCCTGAAACAGGGTTTGGTCGCGCTGGAGTTGGCTAATTTGCTGTTGTGCTGTCGCTAATTCAGCTTCGAGCTCGGCGATACGCTGTTGGAGTGCAGGAGTATTCAAAAGTATCTCCTTAAGGCTTAGGGAAGGTTTCAGAAAAGCCGAAGGTTGCTTTAGCATCTTGCGAGGATGCGTGAGGCGAAGCGGCGAGGACTTCGCATCCTCGCGTCCTCGCGTCCTCGCAAACGGTAAAGTGTCTACGAACCATCTTGTGCTTCACAAGAAGTATACCAGATGCAGCCGTGGGATGTCTTGTGCTACACTATGCCCTTATGAGAGGTGGGGCTACGCCCCATTCACATGACGTTTAGGGCTGCCGCCC
Organism: Candidatus Viridilinea mediisalina; assembly: GCF_002532535.1. Lineage (GTDB taxonomy): Bacteria > Chloroflexota > Chloroflexia > Chloroflexales > Chloroflexaceae > Viridilinea > Viridilinea mediisalina. The sequence goes on along the minus strand of NZ_NQWI01000025.1, from coordinate 46,673 downwards.
TGAAACTCGCGTTGGGGCTACGCACCAAACCCCGTTTGTTGTTCCGTGTTGGCGGCTTCGCCGCCAACACGGAACAAAAAGCGTTGTTAGCACGAAAAAGCTCTTCAGGATTACAGGAGTCCCACGATGGCAGAGCAGACAACATCCGCCGAGCAGGCTGAATTAAACCCCATTTTCATTGTGTCTGGTGGTGCAGGTGCACTTGGCAAGCACGTCGCACGCATTGCGCTCTCACAGTTTCCCGACCTAACGCCACCAGTGATCGTTATTCCCCAGGTGAGTACACAAGATCAGTTGCCCGCAATTATCGCCCAAGTTCTAGAGCGTCAAGGGATTATTATTCATACCATGGTAGATCCGCTCATGCGTGAAGCTTTGGTACGGGCCTGTGCTGAAAAACAGATTGTTGCGATTGATACTATAGGTGACCCATTGGCTTGCTTGGCGCAACTCTACCAGCGCGTCCCCGTGGGCCAACCGGGGCTCTACCAACGCTCCCACGAGGTCTACTTGGATCGCATTAAGGCGATTGAGTATACGGTAGATCACGATGATGGCCGCAACCCCCACGAACTCCACGAGGCCGAGGTGGTCTTGACCGGCGTGTCGCGGGTGGGCAAGACACCTTTGAGTATCTATTTGGGCGTGTTGGGTTGGAAGGTGGCCAATGTGCCCCTGGTGAAGGAGCTTGCGCCGCCACGGCAACTCTTTGAGATTGATCGGCGGCGTGTGATTGGGCTCACGATTGACAGCGATGTCTTGGGCCACCACCGGCGCTGGCGCAACCACGCCTTTGCTGGTACGGCAGGCCACGCCTACACCGACCCCGAATACCTCTATGAAGAGATCCAGCACGCCCGGCGCGTCTTTCGCCAGGGCAACTTCGCGGTGATCAATGTCACCAATAAGCCGATTGAAGAGACAGCCGATCAGGTGATTGCTTTGATCAACCGTTGGTTTGAGCATCGTTTGGTGAAGTGATCGCAATACGTTATACCATATTACGATTGTAGATTGCAGATTGCAGATTGCCGAACATGGCGTTCCAATGGGCTTTAGCGTTCTTGATAATGCGGCATGTTCAAGGGTAAATGGTATTAGCCCTTGGCGGGGTTGGGGCAGGCAAAGCAGCCCCTCATCCCCCTACCTGCTGCGCGCCTCGATCAAGGCCACTTCACTGCTACTGAGATCAAAGAGTTGGTAGACTTGTTCATTCAAGGCTTGTTCTGCCGCGACAATCGCGGCTGTCTGGGTGGTATGGGTGCTGTGCTGATCGTGAAACCACGCTTCCCACTCGTCGCGCTCCTTGAGCGGAATGTCACGCTTGAAGCATTTGCGCAGTTCTGTCCGCAACGCGGCGAAGTCGAGGTGCCACCATGCCTTGAGCCGTTGGTTGAGCTTAACCCCAGGCCCACCAAGATCTGCGCTGATGCGCCATAGGGTGCGTTGCTGAAGCCGGTAGCGCATCTGGGCCGTTTGGGCAAGCTGCCGCGCCAGGGTAGCAAGCGCCTCGCGTTGGGCTACGGGAGCGTCGGGGATGGGGAAACGCCCCAATGCTTCGGGCTGAAGCTCATAGTAGCCGTTGGCCTTAGGCGAAGAGGTAGTGCGCCCGTACCATTCGGATACACGGCTGTTTAATAGCCCAAGCAGATACCAGCCCGCCTCGACGCTTACGAGTGGCAAGACGTATGACGTATTCGCAGCGTAACAAGTCGCTTCGTTGAGCGAAAAGCAAGGGTGTAAGGTGATTTTTGTAGAATGGATGCGTGGTCGTTCAAATACACTGCAATAATCCACCGAATCTTGTATTTCAAACCATTTATAATTACCCGCCTTGCGTCCTTCCCAAGGAATGCTTGAATCCCAATCTTTTGGTTGAGGCATCAACTGCTCATAGAACTGGCTAAGGTATTGTGAGATAGCAGGGTAATCTATGATGTCTATGCCACGACGCGCAAAAATAAGGTATAAGCCACTGTCTTCTCGATACCAAGCATGCAGATGTGCGCCTCGCACAAAAGGTTTAATGATATTACTACTGTTTTGATCAGCATATACTAAGGATTTGTATACCTCCTCATTGATTACAAAAGCTCTATTGAATCCCGTCGTCACACCACGATATATAGCCCCATCCAAGTGCGTGAGTAACGGCTGAGAGCCCGACCAGCCTTCTAGCACATTACGCAAGCGACCATTGACAAAGACCCACGCACTGGCACCAGTTGGCAGCGCACAGTCTTGTTCTAGTTTGGTTGCAATGGACGTAGACGAATCTGCTTGCCGTACCCGTACCGTTGCGCTGGCAGGGGGAAGTGCTTTGCACAACGTGATGATGATGGGGTAGGTTGTTGCATCGCGAAAGATCTGATGTTCACCAAAATGCACAAGCTCTTGCAGCGTCGTTGTGCTGGTGAGCCAAGCGCGCAGCGAGGCCGCACTGGCCAATTTTTGAAATGTGCCAGACGTGATGTAGCTTAACTGCTTTGCGTTCGCAAGCAGTTGCACACCTTGATTGAGAAAATAGGTGGACAAATCGGCGGTACCGCTGTAGGTTGCGGCATAGGCTACCGCGAGGTAGGGCTTGAGTGGCCCAAACTGCTCGTGGCGCACATAGGGTGGGTTGCCGAAGATCAGGTCAAAGCCCGCCTGTTCGCCCAATGGCCGCCCGTGGTGATCAAAAAAGATCTCGGGAAATTCCAGATCCCAATGGAAGAAGCGGTGTTCTGCGGCTAACGCTTCGGCTTGTGCCAACAGCGTATCGAGGGTCGCATCGCGCTTGACCGTTCCGCTGTTGCGTTGCTGTGCATAAAGGTACAAGCTTTCATACACCCCCGGGCCTAACTCTTGTTCAAAGCCAGCAGCGGTGCGGAGGGTAGCGTGCAGGGCGTACTGCTCAACCAGATCATGGCGAATCTGCTCATAGAGCCGTTCTTGATCCTTCACATCGTCAAACGTGCGGCTGGCTGAAGTTACAATCAGCCCCATTGTGCCTACGGCGCTACGCATCGCCCCGGCAAAGCCCGCATCGGTGAGCATTGAGGACTGCTCAGGTGCTGCTGCCTGCTTCGTCTGCTGCACCAACAACTCTGGATCGGTTACGCGCCGCCCCACCAGCGCATTACCACAACGGAGATGGTGATCCAGGAAGGAGAGGGGCCGCCCTTTGGCGGCGGTAGCTAACCAGAGCGAAAGCTTGGCCAAATCCACCGCCAAAGGATTGATGTCCACCCCATAGATGCAACGTTGGGCCACCTGACGCTTCCAGTAGAGCAGATCAGCCTCATCACCAGCCTCGGCAGGCGGTGTCACCCCCAATTTGACGAGATAGCCCGCAATATACTCGACGGCGGCAACGAGGAAGTGGCCCGAACCCATCGCCGGGTCAAGGCAATTGAGCGCCAACACCGCCTCCAACTGCGCCTCAGCGCCCGGCTTACCCGCCACTGCCGCCTCAAGGATCGGCTGGAGCGTCTGCTCAAGGATGTACTGCACGACAAAATCGGGGGTGTAGTAGCTGCCGGTGCGCTGACGTTCACCCTTCGCGTTGAAGAGATCGATGGTGAAGCCATCACCCGTGGGTTCAATCGCCCGCAGATGGTACTCAAGCAAACCCTCGTAGATCGTCCCCAGGTGGCGTTCCGCCAGATCGCGGTAGTCAATATACTCTTTGCCAATCCGGGCCAGCTTATCGAGTGCTAGTTGCAACTGAGCATCACCCACCACATGCGTAGCGACAAAACGATTGTGTTGCACGTCAAACAGGCCACCATCGAAGAGCGCAACGGTAAGCTTTGGTTCACCCGCATTGACATAGGCAAATAGATCGTGCAACCAAGCCCATGTACGGCTTGAGGTAGGCAAAAGGTGGCCATCATTATCAAGGTGCAAGGCGGTGAGGCGCACCAGTTTGTAGAGGCTATAATGCTCGCGGTAGAGCCGATTCTGATGCAACGGCAACAACCCCCGCGCCTCAGCATAGAGGATAAAGAGCAGTCGGTAGAGGATGATCAGGCTATGATGGTAGACAGTATGCAGTGTCTTCGGTTCAGGCTCAAGCTGGTTGTCGGGATAGTCCAAGAAGCCTTGCGCAACATGGCGTAGTGCATCGAAGACCTGCAAGCGCAGATTTTCACTCACCCCGCGCGCATAGTCGCTACTCTCTTGCAACATCGTCGCTAGAGCCAACGGCCCCAACGGTTCAAAGGCAGCCCTGCGGAAGAAGGCATAGAAATACATAAAATCTTCTTGCTTCCCCGCATCAACCAAAGCTTTAAGATCTACCTCATAATACTGATCTTGGCGTTCAACCGTATCCTTATGGTAGAGCCGCCAGCGGCGGCCATTGGTCAAGATTCCCCACGGAACGCCACTATGGCGCATATAGAAGGCAATCTGCTCAGTGGGCACCTTACTAATCGCATCGAGCGTGCCCTTGATGCTACGATCCAGCGGGCGATCCCAACCCTTCGCATCACCCACGGCAAAGACGGCCCCCAACTGCTCACGCGCTAGGATCAGCCCCTTATTAGACTCTAGGGCTGCTGCATCGTGGTAGAAGAGATAGTCGGGCTGCTTGGTGCCATAGGGCGTCTTAAGACTCGCCTGGAGCTCAAAGGTATGACCCAAAGCCGCCAAGATAGGGCGCACCAAAGCATGCTCCGTCTGCGCCTCATTCGGCGAGGGGCTATACGCTCCAAAAATCTGCCGTACCGCTGCAAAGACCGGCGCAACCTCAGCCCCCGCATCAATCCATGCTGCCCGGCGGGGCAGGGTGACATTCAGGTAACGATTGGTAAAGAGGCGCTGATTGGCATGGGGCTGGCCCGCATCAAGCCTGAGTTGATTTGCCATGACACATCATCTAACAGAGGGTATTACACCAAGCCAATGTGAACATTCCGCACCATCAATGTCTCCAAAGCACATTGGTGCGCCATGTTCGGCAATCTACAATCTACAATGGCATTACACCAAGCCAATATGAACATGCCGCACCATCAATGTCTCCAAAGCACATTGGTGCGCCATGTTCGGCAATCTACAATCTACAATCTGAAATCTACAATCTGCAATGGCATCATAGCAAGCTCAACCGCGCCACCACCTCAACAATCATGCGGCGCTCTTCGAGCTTAATCCGTTCATGGAGCGTCTCAATGCTGTCATGGGGCAGGATGGGAACTTCAGTGCGGGCCAAGATCGGCCCGTCGTCTACGCGGGGAGTGACGCGGTGGATGGTGCAGCCGGTGAGAGGCAGACCGTGGGCCAGTGCATCAGGAACGACGTGGGCACCGCGCAGAGCTGGAATTTGTATGCCGCTGCTGGTGGTGTAGTGGCTACCGCCATCATCGGGCAGCAGGGCCGGATGTTGGTTGATCACCCGCTCGGGGAATTGATCGAGAAAGCGCGGCGAGAGGATGCGCATAAAGCCAGCCAGGACAATCAGGTCGGGGCTGAAGGCAGCGATCATCGTTGCAAGGCGCTGCTCCCATGCGGCGCGGATGGCGGGGCGTTCGGTGGAGTTGCGCGTGCGCGGCAGGGGCAGGTAGGCGCTGGCAATCTGATGAACCAGCGCCCGTTGCAACCCGTAGGCTTCGGCTTGATCACTAACCACAAAGCAGATACGCGCCTTGCCTAGCTTGCCTGCCGCCTCGGCATCAATGAGAGCTTGCAGGTTCGAGCCTGAACCGCTCAGGAGTACTGCGACAGAGTATGCCATTTATACCATTTCAGATTGTAGATTGTAGATTGTAGATTGTAGATTGCCGAACATAGCGTTCCAATGGGTTTTAGCGTTATTGATCATGCGGAATGTTCAACCGTAGGAGATGGTTTCAGGCCACTTTACAGTTTGGAGACATTCAGTGCATCCTGATGCCGCAAACCTATTTTCTATTTTCTCGTTTCTGTATCCTTCCCTTGTCCGATGTCTTCGCGGTAGTGCTTGCCCTCAAAGGTGATCCGTTCGGCAGCAGCATAGGCGTTGGCCCGAGCGCGGGCGAGGGTGTTACCCAGACCAGTGACCCCAAGGACCCGTCCGCCGTTGGTGCAGAGCCCTCGGGCTGAGATTTGGGTACCCGCGTGGAAAACCAGCAGTTCCTCTTCGTCGAGCGCCTCAACCCCTTGGATGGGATCGCCTTTGCGCGGCTTGCCGGGGTAGCCTTCGGCACAGAGCACTACGCAGACGGCGTAACCACGACGACGGCGTAGCTTCTCAGGATGCAGCCCGCCTATGGCACACTCATAGAGCACTTCAAGCAGGTCACCTTCGAGCAATGGCAGCACCGCTTGAGCTTCGGGATCGCCAAAGCGAGCGTTGAACTCTAGGACGGATGGCCCCTTTTCGGTAAGAATAAAGCCACCGTAGAGGACACCACGGAATGGCACCTTACGCTGCGCGAGTTCATCCACCACAGGTTGCATGCAGGTAGCAACAATCTGGTCGAGCAACGCAGGACTCACATCATCCACGGGGGCAAAGACGCCCATGCCGCCCGTATTGGGGCCAGTGTCGCCCTCCCCGAGGCGCTTGTGGTCGCGGGCGGGGGGTAGCACCAACAGGCGTTGCCCGTCGCAGAGGGCCATAATCGAAACCTCGCGCCCGTGCAAGCGCTCTTCAAGCAGCAGCCGCGAGCCTGCCGGCGTCGCAGCAAGGCGCTCAATCGCGGCGAGGGTCGCAGGCAGATCATCGGCAACCACAACCCCCTTGCCAAGGGCAAGGCCATCAGCCTTGACCACCCAAGCTTGGCCGCTGGCACGGGCAAAAGCCAATGCATCTTCAGCCCGCTCAAAGACGTGGGTCTGAGCAGTTGGCACCCCAGCCGCAGCCATCACCTCTTTAGCAAAAGCCTTACTACTCTCAATCCGTGCAGCGGCAGCAGTAGGCCCAAAAGCAGGAATCCCAGCAGCCAGAAAGTGGTCTACAATCCCATCGGCCAGCGGGTTATCGGGGCCAACCACAAGTAGGTCAACATTCTCGCGCTGCGCGAGGTCAACGAGGGCATCACTATCATTAAGAGGAAAGGGCACATTCTGCCCATAGCTACCCGTGCCGGTATTGCCGGGCACACAGAGCAGACGGCGGAGACGTGGCGACTGAGCGATCTTCCAAGCGAGGGCGTGTTCACGGCCCCCCGAACCGATAAGCAGGACATTCATAGGCAGTTACTTAACTCATCATGACATTTCGTGCTGCCAGTATAGCATATTGGTTGCAGCTTGATCCGCTTAGGGGCGTAGTCCCAACCCCTCATACCATTTACGATTGTTGATTGTAGATTGCAGATTGTAGATTGCCGAACATGGCACCTCAATGGGCGTTAGCGTTCTTGATAATGCGGCATGTTCAAGGGTCATTGGTATCACAGGCTAGATCGCACTCGCCACCAAAAACAGAATCCCAAATAGCCCACCAAACACGATCAAGCCGACAATGCCAAAGGCCAGAATACGCGGACTAATGATCGGCTCAAACTGGGGGGGTGGGGGCAACTTCTGTTCACCGAGGGCGCGCTGTTTAAGCTTTGCCTCACTGAGTGTGCTTGATGGCAGGGGCGTGCTCGATGTGGGCAGTGAAGGCGCTTGGAAGTCTGGGGGCAACTCGGTGGGCAGGCGTGTTTCGTTGGAGTCACGCCCTTGGTTGACCGCTTGAATCACTGAACTGGCAATGCTGATCAGCACACCGCCCCCAATGATGGCGGCGATCAGCATAGATGGCGTGATGCTCACTCCGGTTTGTTGGCTTAACCAATGGGCGAGTGGTGGGAGAAAACTGGAACCAAAGATCAACAAGAAGAAGACGAGCCAACCTACCCAACTAAAGGCATTACCACTACGGCGATTATCTTCCATGGGAGTACCCTATACCTTCATCATAGTTTCTTGCTTCATTATAGCTTAGGCAGGCTTCGCCTTGTCAGCCTCCAGCGGGGTTTCGGCAGCGGATTTGCTTCCCCCGAAGAACTTTTTGTTAGCGCGAAAAAGTCCTGGGCCACGCCGCTTGGCTTCGACAGGCTCAGCCAGCGGCGCGGTGGCTTCGACAGGCTCAGCCACCGCAGCGATAGCAACTTTCTTTCGTTCGTGTTGGCGGCTTTGCCGCCAACACGAACGAAAAAATTAGAAGGGGTACAACCACGGTACCACCAGCAGACAGATCGCCAAGACCACCAACTGTAGCGGCACTCCCACCCGTGCATAGTCGGCAAAACGGTAGCCCCCAGCTTTGAGAACAATCGTGTTGACGGGTGAGGCAATTGGTGTGGCGAAGGCTGCCGAAGCGGCAATCGCGGCGGTAACCAAAAGCGGTTCGGGGGCAATCCCAAGCTGACTGGCACTAGCCAAGGCAATTGGCATCATCAAGACGGCAGTGGCCGTGTTGGAGATAAACTGGCTAAAGATAGCCGTCAGCAGAAAGATGCCAACAAGCAACGCCAACGGCCCATAGTTACCCAGGCCATCTACCAAGCCACCAGCAATCAGGGCCGTCCCGCCGGTCTTATCCAAGGCGGTAGCCATCGGCAGCATCGCCCCAATCAGGATCAAGCTCTCCCAACTCATACGCTGGTAGAGATCACTCAAGCGCACACAGCCAGTCATCACCAAGGCAATGGCAGCCAGCAGCGCCGCAACCATGGCACTCAGCCAGCCTGCGGCCATAATCACCAGCATGCCCAGCGTAATCGCAATCGCAATTGGCGCACGGGAACTCAAACGCTCGCCGGGCTGCTGCTGCTCAAGTGCAGCAGGCACAGCAGCAATCACAAAATCATCGTAGTAGCGTTGAGCGCGTACAAGTGGGGCCAGCGCTTGGGCTGCACCAATCACCAGCAGGGTATCACCAAAGCGTAGCGGCTCGAGCATCGGGTTATCGCTCAGTTTCTGGCCCAAACGCTGAATACCCAAGACCGAAACGCCAAACTCGCGCCGAATCGCAATCTCACGCACCGAACGACCAATGTAGCGCGAACGCGGCGTCAAGGCCACCTCGAGGATGATCAACTCGGTATCGAGTCTACTCTTACTGCCGAGATCAATCGGCTCAAGCGCCAACTCATTGACGAGCCGATCAAGTTGGCCATTGGTCAACTGGACATCAAGCAGGTCACCAGCGGCAATACGGGTATCGGCGCGGGCCGGACGGGCCGGGGCCGGCTCTTGGCGTTCTGGCGACCACGGGTGCGAAGCAAAGACCAGCGCCCCAAAGCGGCGGGGCAGTCCACATTCAACCAACGACGAGCCTACGAGCGGCGATTCGGGGCGGACACGCAGCCGCGCCAGGGTGCCACGCACGCCATAGCTAATCAACAGATCACGGGCCGACAGATCCGTTTGCTCGGCTGATGCCGCCACATGTGGCGCCACCCGCTCCGGAATCAGCCGTGTCCCCCCCGCAAACAAGAGCAAGGTCAAGCTCAGCAGGGCCAACAGACCAATTGGCGTAATCCCAAAGAAGGCCAACGGTTCCCGCCCAGCCCCCACCAGCGCCTCGCTCGCAATAATGTTCGGAGGAGTCCCAATCAGAGTGAGCATGCCACCGATTAAGGCCCCATAGGCCAATGGGATGAGCAAGCGCGAGGGGCTAATACCCGAACGATGGGCCAATGTAACCACCACGGGCAGCATAATCGCCACCGCGCCCGTCGAGCTAATAAAGGCGGACATCGGCGCAACTAGCAGCAGCATCGCCACCAGAATCCGCCGTTCACTCTTCCCCGCCACGCGGCCCAGCCAGCGCCCCAACGACGCCGCCACGCCCGTCTGCATCAAACCCTCACCAACCACAAAGAGCGCCGCAATCAGCAGCAAGGTCGTATCACCAAAACCCGCCGCCGCCTCAGCCGGGGTCAGCAAGCCCGTCAAAGCCAGGGCCAACAGGGCCAACAAGGCCACCAGATCGAGCCGCAAACGATCACTAATAAAGAGCGCAATCGTCACCCCAAGAATCACAAAGACAGTCAGAATCTCAACAGTCACGCACAATCCTCATATTGGCTAATACGAACAAGCGCATTAGCAGTATTCCTTTGTCCAGTAACGCACCCACTCCCTATGATAATACACCTGTCTAGGGGGAAGTCGCTGCCATACGCATGACGGTTAGCCTCCGGCGGGAGTTTGATGAACGGCTACGCATCCCCCAAGAAAACACCTTTTGTTCCATTCTGGCGGCTTCGCCGCCAGAATGGAACAAAAGACGAGCTTTGGGGCGCAAGCCCCAACAACATCGAGAGGATGAAGCATTATACGCAAACAGAGTGTTATAATGGGCACAGAGATTGCTAAGGTAACGTGAGTATGCTTGATTCCCTATCTGAGAACAACACCTTCCAACGCAATAGTCTTGGTAACCCTCAGATTATCTTCTTCTGCGATCTGCCTAGCAGCGAGCTTGAGCCGCTACTCGCTCGGCCAGGCGTGCTGACTGAGTTGGCGACCCAAGGCTACGGCGTTGCCCTCGCCCTACGTCACCTTGATGCAAGCACCGCCGAACTTGTGCGCACGCTCAATGCGCAACGCATCCCCACCATCGCGTGGCTGCTGCTGCCCCCCTCCGAGGGGGTCTGGCTGAATGTGCAGAACTACCCCCAGGTGATCGAGCGCTACCAAGCATTTCGCATGTGGGTACAAGCCAACACCCTGCACTTCGATGGGGTTGGGCTCGATATTGAACCCCCTAGCGCCGAGTTGGATCGTCTGCAACGCTGGGGTCTACCCGATCTCGTGCGCCGCATCTGGCTCGCCCACGAAAACGTCCTCTTCCTGCCCGCCCGCGCCGCCTATATTGAATTGATTGCCCACATCCACCACGATGGCTATGAGGTACATACCTACCAACTACCCATCCTTGCCGACGACCGGCGCGCCGGCACAACCTTGGTGCAGCGCGTCCTCGATATTGTTGATCTGCCTGCCGATTTGGAGGTGCTGATCTGCTACAGCAGCGCCCCGCTCGATAAGCTCAACCATGATCTCGGCGGTGCCCTGATTACTAGCTATGGCCCCTCCGCCGATAGCATTGGGGTGGGCATCGTAAGCCCTAGCCCACGCGAAAGCAGCGAAGAACTCCCACCACTCGCGTGGGAGGCCCTCGAACGCGACCTAATCTTGGCCGCTCGCCATACCGATATGATCTACATCTATTCACTTGAAGGGTGTGTCGAACGTGGCCTCTTACCTCGGCTCGCCACGATCAACTGGGACGCCCCTGAACAGGCGGTTACCTGGAAAGTGGCCCTCGTCAGCAGCCTACGGAGCGCGATACTAAGCGGGCTGCTCTTCGCCCGCTTCAGCCCCAACCTCTTCGCTTGGCTTGGCTGGGGTCTCTTTGCCCTTATGCTGGCTCAACGTATCCGCGATCTGCTGCAAACCCCTGAGGAGCGACCATGAAACTCTCGGCCCCCAAGATCGAAGCACTTGCCGATCAACTGCTCGATGCCCTCGCCGATATTGACGGCGTCCTCTTCCAAGACGACGACACGGCTCTGCGTAGCGCCATCACCCACGTCATCACCGATGAACTGATGGTCGAAGAACGCCTCGATGCCGAGGTCCATAAGATGCTGCAAGCCTACAAGTACGAGATTACCATGGGGCGTTTAAGCTACGATGATCTCTATCGCAAGCTGCGGAACAAATTGATCGCAGAGCGACGGCTTGTGTTGTAAAGTTATACCAATTACCCTTGAACATGCCGCATTATCAAGAACGCGAAAGCCCATTGGGACACCATGTTCGGCAATCTACAATCTACAATCGTAAATGGTATTATGCGTATCTTCAGTTTCAGCCTGCTCCTGCTCCTCTTCTGCCTGAGCGCATGCAGCACCGCCACCCGCCCCAGTGCGAGCTACATTGAAGTGCAACAAGTCAACGGCATAACCATTAGCCTTGCCACCGAGGCGAACCCCAAACTCCATTTGCCCTATCGCTTCACCGTAAGCTTGAGCGATGCTCAAGGACAACCGCTTGAATCCCCCCACATCTACCTCGATCTCGACATGCCCGCCATGCCTATGGGCCTCAACCGGCCCATCGCCGAACCAGAAGCCCCTGGACGCTACAGCGCCACCACCGTCTATACCATGGCCGGCGACTGGGAAATTACCGTCGTCGCCCAGATTGAGGGCCAGGAGTACCGGGCAGTCTTTTTGATCTATGTGGAGGAGGAAGAGGAAGAGGAGGTAGCGCGGTGACGCGGTGACGCGGTGGCGCGGTGACGCGGTGACGCGGTGACGCGGTGACGCGGTGACGCGGTGGCGCGGTGACGCGGTGACGCGGTGACGCGGTGGCTGAGCCTGTCGAAGCCCCGCGCTGGCTTCGACAGGCTCAGCCAGCGTAGGGCTCACCAAGCACAACACAAGCCTACCTCAAGCGCCAGCGCAAGAACATTCCACCTCCCAAGCTCACGAGCAACGCAAGGCCGATCAGGAACCCGCTGAGGCTGCTACTCCCACTGCTGCCAGTCGGCGGCAAACCTGTGGGCGGCAGACCAGCCGGCGGAAGCTGTGGTTCAGTGGGGAGAGTTGGCTCAGGTTCCGGCGTTGGGGTCTCAGTGGGCAGTGCGGTCTCAGTAGGAGTAGGCTCGCCGGTTGCGGTTGGGCTCACTGAGAGCCCCTCATCATCTTGCGACAGCGGCGGAGGTGGCTCATCCGGCGGCGGCGGAGGTGGCTCATCCGGCGGCGGCGGAGGTGGCTCATCCGGCGGCGGCGGAGGTGGCTCATCCGGCGGCGGGGGTGGGGGTGGGGGTGGGGGCGGGGGTGGGATGGTTGGCTCCTGCGGCGGCGGTAGCTCAATGGTTGGTTCTGGTGACGGCGGGGGCGGCGGATCATCCGGCGGCGGCGGGGTCGCCGTCGCGGGCGGCGGTGGAGTTGCCGTCGCGGGCGGCGGTGGGGTCGCCGTCGCGGGCAGCGGGGGCGTCGCCGTCGCGGGTGGCGGTGGAGTTGCCGTCGCGGGTGGCGGCGGGGTCGCCGTCGCGGGTGGCGGCGGAGTTGGTTCCGCCTCTTCGGTCAGCGCCAACAACTCCAAGCTTGAGCCGTTGTGGGCAACGACGCTCGCTGCGTTCCAACTCGCTGCCAGGGCCAACAACAGGGCTAGGGCCAGCACAGATACGAAGTGTTTCATTGTTACTCCATTGCTCTACAACTCCGTTGTGGCAGCTTCGCTGTCACAACGGAGTTGTAAGCTGTCTCCCGAGAAGGCTACACCTCCCCCCCCCACCCAACTCTACCGCACTACCAACGGCAGCAGGACGCGGAACTCTCCGCTGCTGAGACCACTTGTAACGGTGATCGGGCCGTATTCGTTGGTTCGTCCGTTGGTTTCGATCTCTTCTAGCCAGTAGCTATAGCGTACACCCTGGGTGGCACTGCTGTCAACCCAACTGTAGCTCGCACCAAGCTGCGGCCCCCCGCGGGCGAGGATGCGCTGCGGGGTGATCCGCTCCGCGTTGGCGCGGTTGCCGTCGGCGCTGCGCCAGAGGTGGAAGGCCCACGTGTCGCGCTCGTCGGCGGTGGCCCAGCGTAGCAGGACGCTATCCCCTTGGGCTGTGGCTGTGAACTGGATGAGCGCGATCGCGGTTGGGTTGATCAGGCCCGCCCAGACGCTCATGTTGCGGTCGCCAGGCTGTAAGGTTACGACGTCGCTCTGACCATCCAAGGGGTTCGCATCGCTGTCCAACCCTGGCGTGGTGAAGTTGTAGCCTTCTGGCAGGTCGCTGAAGACAACACGGTAGTTGCCAGGGGTCAGGTAGTCGAAGAGGTATTCTCCGTTCTCGTTGGTGCGTACCCGGATGGGCTGGCCGGAGCTGTCGAGCACGGGGGTGCCGTCAGCGTAGACCAGGCTCACCAAGACGCCTACTGCTGGCTCTTCGCCCTCGTCGCGTCGCCCGTTGCCGTCACGGTCGAACCAGACGATGTTGCCAATCGCGGCGGGGCGGAAGAGGCCGAAGTCTACCGTCATGTTGCCGTTGCTGTCGTCACCGTCAATCTCCTCATCCGGTGCCTCACGGCTCCAGATGGTGATTGTGCCACTGCGGATAATGTTGCCATCATGCTGGGTGCCACGATCACGGTCGTCAATGTTGGTGTTCGGGGCAGGCTCGTAGGGGCCAGTCCGTGAACCGTTGACGCCGGTGCTACTGACATAGCCCTCCGGTGCGACGATTTCCACGATGTAGCTGCCCGGGACGAGGTTGTCGAAGAGGTAGAAGCCCTGGGCGTTGGTGCGTGTGGTGGCAATGGCATCGCCGTCAGGCTGGCCGTCGCCGTTGCTGTCGCGGTAGAGCCGTACTTCTACATTGGGAATGCCCATCTCGTCAGCATCCAAGAGGCCGTTGTTGTTGATGTCGTCCCAGACGAAGTTGCCGATGCGTACCCGCTCGTAGAGCCCCGCGTCCCAGGTGTTGTCGTTACCGCCCGGTTCCAGGGTGATAACGCCGGTGCGCCTTGTGGTCGGATCGGGATCACTGTCACCCGCACGGTTGTCGCCCTGGTTGGGTGGGCTGATGTGGTAGCCCGTTGGCGGCACAAACTCGATGATGTACTCGCCTGGCCCCAGGTCGGGGAAGGTGTAGAAGCCGTTCTCGTCGGTCGTTGTGGTCGCCAGTAGCGTGGTGCCGTCGCCCGCGTAGAGCCGCACGGTCACGCCTGGGATGCCCTGCTCGTCGGCATCCTGGATGCCGTTGGCGTTGCGGTCGAACCAGACCCGGTCGCCCAGGCTGCCGGTGAAGAAGAGGCCAGCATCCCAGGTGAGGTCGGTGGTGCCCGGTGGCAAGCTGATCACCGGCGTGCGCCCTGTGCTGTTATCAGCATCACTGTCACGCGTGCGGTCATCGGTGCCGCCGGTCGGGCTGCGCTCGTAGCCCGGTGGCAAATCGAAGCCGACCACGTACTCACCCTCGCCGAGCCGCTCAAAGCGGTAGTAGCCGTTCTCGTCGGTGGTGGTGGTACTCAGCACCGTGGTGCCGTCGGCGGCGTAGAGGGTGACCCGTACCCCCGGTACGCCCGTGGTCTCGTTGGCATCCTGTACCCCATCCTTGTTAAGGTCGAGCCAGACGCGGTCGCCAATCGTCGAGGGGCGGAAGAAGCCGAAGTCGAGGCGCAGGTTGGCATCGTTGAAGTTGCCGTCCGGCTCCTGCTCCGAGCGGAGCGTGATCGGGCTGCTGCTCGCGGTGCGCCCAGTGCCCAACCCGTTGTTGTCGAGGTTGATGTCGTTGTTCGGGTTGTTGGTCACGCCCGGAATATCGGTTGAGGACTCGTAGCCTTGCGGTGCGGTCACCCGTACCACGTAGTCGCCCGGACGCAGGTTCTCGAAGCGGTAGTTGCCGTTCGCATCGGTCGTCTGCGGGGGTACCGGATTGCCGTTCACGTCGGTCGCTGGGGTGCTGCCGTCGCCGAGCAGTAGCTCAACGGTGGCCCCGGGTAGCGGCAGATCGCGGTCGGGATCGAAGACACCGTTGTTGGCGAAGTCCTCGAAGATGAACTCACCTAGGCTGAGCGGACGGAAGAAGCCGAAGTCGAGCGTCAGGTTGGCGTAGCCCTCCTCCTGCGGCTCGTCACCCGAAGTGAGTGTGATCGGATTGCTGCTCACCGGGCCGCTGGTGCTGCTGCCAATCCCGTTGTCGTCGTTGTTCACATTGTTGTTGGGATTCGCGCTGGTGCTGATGTCATCCGAGGAGCGGAAGCTCTCCGGCGGCGTCACGCGCACCACGTAGTCGCCCGGCTTCAGGTTGTTGAAGCGGTAGAGCCCATCCTCACCAGTGGTCTGGTTACCCACTGCGTTGCCGTCGGCATCGGTCACCGCATTGCCCTCACGGTCGAGCAGTTCCACCGTCGCCCCGGCCAGCGGTGAGTCCACCGCTGGATCGTAGCGCCCGTTGTTGTCGCGGTCATGGAAGACCAGGTCACCCAGGCTGAGCGGGCGATAGAAGCCGAAGTCCATGCGCAGGTTGCCGTAGCCGTTGAAGTCCGGCTCGGTGCCCGCGTTGAGGGTGATCGGGTTGCTCTGCACCGTTCCGGTGGTGCTGCTGCCGATACCCTTGTCGTAGTGGTCATCGTTGTTGTTGGGCTGATCGGTGATGCCCTCAACATCGTCGGAGGAGCGGAAGTCCTCCGGCGGCGTCACGCGCACCACGTAGTCGCCCGGCCAGAGATCCTGGAAGAGGTAGGTGCCAGTCACTCCGGTGGTCTGCGGCTGCACTGGGTTGCCAAAGACATCGGTTACCTGATTGCCATTGGGGTAGATCAGTTCCACCAGCGCACCGGCCAGCGGCGTATCCACCTCGGGATCGTAGCGTCCGTCGTTGTCGCGGTCGTGGAAGATCTGGTTGCCCAGACTGAGCGGGCCGGTGAAGCCGAAGTCAACCATAAGGTTGGAGCGGTTGTCGGGCGCCTCGCCTGCGTCCGCAGCCGGGTTGGGGTTGCGGTCCTCGCCCGTTGGCTCGTTCGCCCCTGGGCCAAGCACAACCACACCGCTACGCACGCTACCACTGCCATGCTCAATCCCATTGTCAACGCTATCAGTCCGCACGTTGGGATCGGCCTCGTGGTTGGGGCCGGTGCTGGTGCTGAAGCCCGCCAAGGCGGCACCGACGGTGAAGTTATCGGCGATCACCTCGACGATGTAGCGGCCCTCGGGTAGGTTGTCGAAGCGGTAGTAGCCGCCGTCGCTCGTCGTCTGATCGGGCACCTCATTGCCCGTCGCATCAATCGCCCGATTGCCATCCTCGTCCAGCAGGCGCATGATCACGCCGTCCCGTCCGAAGTTGGGTTCGTCGTTCGCGTTGATATGGCCGCTATTGTCGCGGTCGTACCAGACGCGGTTACCCAGGCTGTAGGTGGGCGCCACACGAATGATGTAGTCCTCCACCTCACCGTCGGGCGCGTAGCCGTCCGGCCCCAGGTTGGGATCGGTGCTCAGGCGGAAGCGTGCCCCCAGATCACTGTCGAAGGTGGCGGTCATCGGCACATTGAAGGTGAGGATGAACTCTTCACCGTCCGCACCGCTGGGGATCGTCAGGCGTTGCGTCTCACCCGGGCCATTGAAGTCGCCGTTGCCGTTGAAGTCAATGAAGCCGTAGAGGAAGGCGTCGCGTCCGGTCAGGTTGGTGACCGTCACCACCACCTCGGCGGGCAGGCCGGTGTAGAAGGTGGGGAAGAAGACCCCATCTTCGTCATTGATGCCGGTGTTATCGTCGCCCGTTGCGCTCGCATTGGGCTGGCCATCACGCTCGGCATCAATCGTTGCCCCCAGCAGCAAGCCCTCGGTGATCAGGTGGTGCGGGCCGTTGTTGGCTGCGGTGGTGTTGTAGCGCGGCTGCGGCAGATCGCCCCAATCGGCCTGGGCGAAGCCAAAGTCAACGGTGCGATTGGAGCGGTTGTTGGGTGCTTCACCTGGCGGGTTGGGTTCGGGGGCATCATTATCATCCAAGGGCTCGCTCGCGCCACCATCGTTGCCCAGGGTGACGATCCCGCTGCGGATGCCGGTGGTTGCCGGGGTGGTCGAGACAATCCCGTTGTCGTTGTCATCGCCATCGAGGTTGGGGTTGGCCTCCTGGCCCGCGCCGGTGCTGCTGAAGCGGCCATGGAGCGGCTGGCCTGCGGCAAAGTTCTCGCGCACCACTTCAACGATGTAGTCACCCGCAAGCAGGTTGTCGAAGCGGTAGTAGCCACCACTGCTGGTCACCTGATCAGCCACTTGGCTGCCGGTGGCGTCATTGACGCGGTTACCGTTGGGGGCGAGCAGGCGCACGGTCACGCCGTTAATGCCAGGCTCATCGTTATTGCGCCAGCCATCGTTATTCTCATCAAGCCAGACGCGGTTGCCCAGGCTATAGGTGGGCACCACCTCGATCAGGTAGTCCTCCACCTCGCCGTCGGTGGCAGTGCCATCAGGCCCAAGCCCCGTGTCGGTGCTGAGGCGGAAGCGCGCACCCAGGTCGCTGCCAAAAGTCGCAGTCATGGGCACGGTGAAGGTGAGGGTAGTGGTACCATCAGAGCCCGTCGCCACCGTAGTGGTCACCACCTCGCCCGGGCCGTCGAAGCGCCCGTCGCCGTTGAAATCAATGAAGCCATAGAGGATCGCATCGCGTCCCGTCTGGTTGTAGACCCGCACCGTCACCTCGGCTGGCAAGCCGGTGTAGAAGGTGGGGAAGGTCACGCCGTCATCGTCGGTATGCTCGGGATGGTTGGCATTGGGATGCGGATTGCCATCCAGATTGGGCAGCACCGTCGCACCCATACGCAGGTCGGGGGTGATACCGTGGTTCGGCCCACCGTCCGCATCAAGCGTGTTGTAGGGTGGCGGCAGATCGCCCCAGTCCACCGGCACGAAACCGAAGTCCACGTGCAGGTTGGAGTTCTCGTCGGGCGTATTGGGGTGGTCGCGCTGGACTGGGTTGCCCATGCCGGTCGTCTGAGTCTCGTCCTGATCCTCTTCTTCCGTGGGCAGTTGCCCCGGCACCAGCGTGACCGGCACACTCCGCACGGTATTGGCCGTAATGATCACGCCGTTGTCGTCGTTATCTTCGGCACTCGGATCGTTGGCGTTCACCGGATCGCGGCTGGAGGCCAAGCCCGGCATCGGGCCGCTGGTGCGATCCACCTCGACGATGTAGGTACCAGAGACAAGGCCGGTGAAGAGGTAGCGTCCGGTGCCATCGGTCAAGGTCGAGGCCAACTCGGTTGTGCCATCCGCCGCGAAGAGGCGCACGGTGACGCCTGCAATGCCTGGCTCATTCGCTTGGCGCAGGCCATCGTTGGCGGTACCGCCATTGCGCCCGTCATCGAGCCAGACCAGGTTACCGAGACTCATGCCGTAGAAGCCGAAGTCAATTGTCTGGTTGCTGTTGTTGTCGGGGCGGAACTCAGGATGATCGTCCACATTGGGAAGTTCATCCGTCGGCTCTTCTCCGATCTCCAGCGTCACCAGCGCAGAGAGCACGCCGCCCTCGTAGAAGCCGCTGGTCTGGAGCGTACCCCGGTCGAGCCCATCATCACGCTCAGTCATGGGATCGAACGCGGGAAGCTCATCACGGACTCCATTCGCACCAATAAAGGTACCGCTGCTGAAGAGGCCATGCAGCGAACCGCCGCTCTCGAACTGGCTCGCCGGGATGCCCACCACGTAGCTACCCGGATTGAGCAGGCGCGGCGTAGCCAGCGGCGAGCCGTCGAGGTTGGTGTGCTGGGTGAAGAGGTAGGTACCCGTGATGCTCGTGGTCACCACCGCAATGGGGGTGGTCTCGGCGCCATCAATGGTTCCGTTGCGGTCGGCATCGTAGAAGAGTTCGACGCGCACGTTGGGGATACCAACCTCACCATTGTTGAGCAGGCCGTCGTTGTTGGTGTCGTACCAGACCTGGTTGCCTACAGCAACCGCCTGGAAGAAGCCGAAGTCGAGGCGCAGGTTGACATCGTTGTTGGGGCCGTCCGGCTCGCTCTCCGAGCGGAGTTGCACCACAGCGCTGCTCACCTGGCTGCTGCCATCAACGCTGCCACTACCGATCCCGTTGTCGTCGTTGTCTAGGTTGTTGCTGGGATCGGCAGTGGTCGTAATGTCGTCCGAAGAGATGTAGCCGGTCGGCGGGGTGACGCGCACCACATAGTCGCCGGGGGGCAGGTTCTCGAAGAGGTAGAGGCCGTCGGCAAGCGTGGTCTGCGAGAGCACCAGCGTGCCAGTGATGTCGCGGGCCGGAGTAGTGCCGTCGGCGAGGAAGAGTTCAACGAGGGCACCCGGTAGCACTTCATCAACATCGGGGTCATAGAGACCATCGTTGTTGTTGTCTATGAAGATCAGGTTACCCAAGCTGAGCGGGCGGTAGAAGCCGAAGTCGAGCGTCAGGTTGCTATCGGGATCGGTATCACCATCGTCAACCGGCTCAAGGCCCGAAGTGAGGGTGATCACATTGCTCTGGACGGTGCCCGTGATGCCGCTGCCAAGCCCGTTATCGTCGTTGTTGCGGTTGTTGTTGGGATCGAGCGTGGTCGTAATGTCGGTGGAGGAGACAAAGCCGTCGGGCGGGGTGACGCGCACCACGTAGCCGCCGGGGCGCAGGTTGGGGAAGAGGTAGCTGCCGTCGGCAAGCGTGGTCTGCGAGAGCACCAGCGTATCGGTGATGTCGCGGGCCGGAGTGATACCGTCGGCAAGGAAGAGTTCCACCAGCGAACCGGGTAGCGGGCTATCCACGGCGGGATCGAAGAGGCCGTTGTTGTCGCGGTCGTGGAAGATGAGGTCGCCCAACCTGACCGGCGTGAAGAGGCCGAAGTCTACGGTGAGGTTGGAGCGGTCGTCGGGCGACTCGCCCGCGTCCGTAGACGGATCGGGGTTGCGGTCGCTCTCGCCCTCCGGCTCGTTCGCGCCGGGGCCGAGGTTGATCACGCCGCTGCGGATGCTACCGCTGGCATGGGCGATACCATTGTCATCGCTATCAGTCGGCACGTTGGGATTCGGCTGGTGAGCCGGGCCAGTGCTGGTGCGGTAGCCATCAAATGGCGCACCGTCAGCGAAGTTCTCGGCGATAAGCTCAACGATGTACTCACCAGCAGGCAGGTTATCGAAGCGGTAGTAGCCGCCGTTGCTCGTCTGCTGGTCGGGTACCTGATTGCCCGTGGCATCGTTGACCCGATTGCCATTCTCGTCAAGCAGGCGCACCCAGACATTATCGAGGCCGGGGTTGACGCCATCAGCCGGAGTAATGTCGCCACTATTGTCGCGGTCGTACCAGACGCGGTTGCCGAGGCTGTAGGTGGGCACGACTTGGATCAGGTAGTCCTCCACCTCGCCGTTGGGTGCGTAGCCATCCGGCCCCAGGTTGGGATCGGTGCTGAGGCGGAAGCGGGCACCCAGGTCGCTGTTGAAGGTAGCGGTCATCGGCACGGTGAATTCGAGGGTGGTGGTAATGCCATCTCTCTCCGCAGGTACCGTGACGGTCACCACTTCGCCCGGGCCGTCGAAGCGTCCGTCGCCGTTGAAGTCAATGAAGCCGTAGAGCGTCGCCTCCCTCGTGAGGTTATTGGTGACGGTCACCACCACGTTGGCGGGCAGGCCGGTAAAGAAGGTGGGGAAGGTGACGCCATCATCATCAGTGTGGGCGGCGGCATTGTCATCAGGCTGGCCATCCAGATTGGGCTGCACCTCCGCGCCAATCCGCAGATCGGGGTGGATGACGTGGCGCGGGCCGTCGTTCTCAAGCGTGGTGTTGTAACCAGTGCCTTGCGGCAGATCGCCCCAGTCAGAGGGAACGAAGCCGAAGTCAACTGTCAGATTGGTGCGGTCGTCGGGCGCTTCACCCGGCGGGTTGGGGCTGGCGACATCCCCATTCTCCGGCTCATTCGCGCCACCAGGCCCATCGCCTAGCGTGATGATGCCGCTGCGGATGCCGTTATCCCACGGGCTGGGATCATCAATCCCGTTGTCGTCGTCGTCACGGTTGTTGTTCGGCGTGGCCGACTGGTTCAGGCCGGTGCTGCTGAAGAGACCCTCCAGCGGCTGACCCACCGCAAAGTTCTCACGTACCACCTCGACGATGTAGTCACCGGCGAGCAGGTTGTCGAAGCGGTAGTAGCCGCTGATGTTGGTGGTGGTGGTGATCTCTAGGCCGTTGCTATCAAGCAGCGGCGTACCATTATCATCAAGCAGGCGCACCACCACATTGGCGATACCCGGCTCACTATCGTCGCGCAGGCCATCGTTGTTATCGTCGCGCCAGACGCGGTTGCCCAGGCTGTAGGTGGGCACCACCTGGATCAAGTAGTCCTCCACCTCGCCGTTGGGCGCGTAGCCATCCGGCCCCAACGCGGGATCGGTGCTGAGGCGGAAGCGCGCACCCAGGTCGCTGTTGAAGGTAGCGGTCATGGGCACGTTGAAGCTGAGGGTGGTAGTAATGCCATCACTGCCAGCAGGCACATTGACAGTCACCACTTCGCCGGGGCCGTCGAAGCGTCCGTCGCCGTTGAAGTCAATGAAGCCGTAGAGCGTCGCTTCCGTCGTGAGGTTGTTGGTGACCGTCACCACCACATTGGCAGTCTGGCCGGTGTAGAAGGTGGGCAAGGTGACGCCATCATCATCAGCGTGGGCAGCGGCATTGGGATGCGGATCGCCATCCACATTGGGCTGCACCTCCGTACCCATCCGCAGGTCGGGATGGATGACGTGGCGCGGGCCGTCGTTCTCAAGCGTGGTGTTGTAGCTTGGTAGGCCGTCAATACCCTGTGGCAGATCGCCCCAGTCGGCAGGCACGAAGCCAAAGTCAACGGTGAGGTTGGAGCGGCCATCGGGCGCTTCGCGCTCGGGGTTGGGATCGTTAGGCTCAAGATCGGTCTCACCCGTCGGCTCACTGTTGTCCGGCCCCAGGGTGATGTCGCCGCTGCGGATGCCATTGAGCCGCGGGTTGGGATCGTCAAGTCCGTTGTCGTCACGGTCAATGTTATTGTTGGGATTCGCCGATTGCTGAATGCCGGTGCTGCTGTAGAGGCCGTAGAGCGGCTGACCTTCGTCAAAGTTCACTGGCAGAATCTCAACGCGGTAGGTACCAGAGATGAGGTAGTCGAAGCGGTAGTAGCCGCCATTGCGCGTGAGTTGGTCAGGCACCGGATTGCCCAGCACGTCGGTGACCGTGGTGCCAGCGGTATTAGTTAGACGCACGAGGACATCATCGATGCCGGTTTCGCCCGCATCCGCATCGTGGAAGCCATTATTGTTGAGATCGCGCCAGACACGGTTACCCAGGCTGTAGGTGGGGATCACCTCGCCCAACGAGACCATGTAGTCCTCCACCTCACCGTCGGAGGCGTAGCCGTCGGGGCCAAGGCCGGTGTCGGTGCTGAGGCGGAAGCGGGCACCCACCGTCTCGGTAAAGACGGCAGTATGGGGCACGTTGAAGGTCAGGATGGCGGTAAAAGGATCGGGGCTACTCGGCACCTCAATGCTCACCGCCTCATTTTCGCCATCAAAGTCGCCGTTGCGGTCGAAGTCAATGAAGCCGTAGAGCGTCGCCGTTGTGCCGGTAGTATTGCTGACCACCACGGTAACGTCGGCAGGCAGGCCGGTGTAGAAGGTGGGGAAGGTGACGCCATCCTCATCGGGCAGATCGCCAAGCGCATTCCAATGGGGCTGGCCATTGGCATCAGCATCCACCGTACTACCAATCAGCAGGCCGGGGCGAATGGCATGGCGCGGGCCATTATCCTCACGCCGCGTGTTGTAGACCGGCAACGGCGGAGCTTCGGGGTCGGGATGGGTAATCGTACTATCAGGCAGATCGCCCCAATCGGCGGGCGCGAAGCCAAAGTCTACGTGCAGGTTGGAGTTGTTGTCGGGGGTGAGGGGATGGTCAAGGACGCGCGGATCACCCATACCAAGCGCGGGGGCACGAGTCAGGCTCTGATCGCTCTCAAGCGTCGGCAACGTCCCCGGCACTAGCGTCACCGGCACGCTCCGCACAGTGGTACTCGTCACCAGCGTGCCATTGTCGTCGTTATCGTCGCTACTCGGCGTGTTGGCAGTAACCGGATCGCGGCTGGAGACCAAACCGAGAGTAGCGATCTCACCGCTATTGGTGTCTACCTCAACGATATAGGTACCGGAGACCAAGCCGGTGAAGAGGTAGCGCCCGTCGCTGTCGGTGGTGGTGGTGCTGAGCAGCGTCGTGCCATTCGCGGCAAAGAGGCGCACGGTGACCGTGAGCAACCCGCGCTCGGTGGGCTGGCGAATGCCATCATTGACCACGCCACCAACACCTGCACCATCATCAAGCCAGACCAGATTACCAAGACTCATGGCGTAGAAGCCGAAGTCAATCGTCTGGTTGCTGCTATTGTCGAGGCGGTAGGGGGGATGCGGGTCTACACTGGGATCTTCGTTTACAGGCTCGCCGCCAATGCTCATGATGACAGGCAGGCTCAAGACGCCGTCAGTGTAGAAACCAGTGGTCTGGAGCGTACCTCGGTCGCGCCCATCGTTGGGATCAAGCATGGGATCGAACGCGGCGCTTTCGCTGATAGTGCCATTGGCCTCAATGAAGGTACCGCTGCTATAGAGGCCGTAGAGCGGCCCGCCTGGCGCAAACTCGCTGGCGGGGATGCCCACCTGATAGCGTCCAGGCGTCAGCAAGCGCGTCGTAGTCAGTGGCGAACCATCAAGGTTGGTATGCTGGGTAAAGAGGTAGGTACCCGTGATGCTGGTCGTTACCACCGCAATCGGCGTCTGCTCAGCAGGATCGATAGTGCCATTGTTATCGGCATCGTAGAAGAGCTCAATACGCACACCGGGGATTCCCACTTCACCGTCATCAAGAATGCCGTTGTTGTTGGTGTCGTACCAGACCTGGTTGCCGATAGCGACCGGGCGGTAGAAGCCGAAGTCAATCGTGCGGTTGGAGCGTTCATTAACGGACTCACCATCCTCCGGGTTGGTAATGGGATCATTGTCGTCATCGGGTTCGCTGTTGCCCGGCCCAAGGTTGACCGTTCCACTACGAATCGCCCCGTCACCCATCGTCACCATACCCTTATCGTTGCTATCAGTGCCATCATTGGCATTCGTCGAGACGTTGGGGCCGGTGCTGCTGAAGTAGTTGACCAGCGGCCCATCGCCGGTGAAGTTATCAGCAACAATCTCGACGATGTAGTTGCCCGCACCAAGGTTGTCGAAGCGGTAGTAGCCGTTGTCGTTAGTGGTCTGGGTGGGAACGGGCGTGCCATCAATAAAGAGAGCCGGATTACCCTCGTCATCGAGCAGGCGCACAACGACATTACCAATGCCCGGATTGGAACCATCAGCATCATCAATGTCGCCGCTATTGTTAACGTCGTACCAGACGCGGTTGCCGAGCGAGTAGAGCGGCACGAAGCCAAAGTCTACCGTGCGGTTGGACTGGTTATCGGGCGCTTCGCCCGCCTCGGGGTTGGTGTCGGGGTCGTCGTCGCCGGTTGGCTCACTAAAGCCATTGCCACCACCCAAGGTGACGGGCAGGCTGCGCACGCCGCCACTGATCGGATCGAAGGTGCCGTTGTCGTCAAGATCAACGTCATTATCGGGATCGGGTGCAGGCTCATAAGGATTATTGGCGCCATCAAAGCCGGTGCTGCTGAGGAAGCCACGCAGCGGATTGTTGCCAGTGAAGTTATCGGCAATAATCTCGACCACATAGTCGCCCGCAGCTAGATTATCGAAGCGGTAGTAGCCATTGGCATCGGTGATCTCGTCCTCAACCAGCGAGCCATCAATGTGGCGCGCCGGTGTCGTGCCATCGCCATACCAGAGGCGCACCACAACGTCTGCAATGCCAGCTTCGGTATCAAGATCATGGATACCATCATTGTCGGTATCCTCCCAGACGCGGTTGCCGAGCGAGTAGTGGCGCACCACAGCAAAGTCGAGGGTGGGGTTGTAGGTGCTGCCCGTAGCGGTATCAACATCATTATTTTCTTCCGCACCTTCGCTACCCGGCGTCAGGTTGAAGGGCTCACTCGTCGCAGTATCAGTGGCACTACCAACGCCCTTATCGTGATCGTCAACATTGCCGTTGGGATTAGCGGTTTCGTCCGTATCACGGCTGCTGACGAAGCCCTCCGGTATGTCAATCTCCACCCGGTAGGTACCCGAAACCAAGCCGGTGAAGGTGTAGATGCCGTTGGCATCGGTGACGGTATTGCTGATCGTCTGACTACCATTAGCCGAGAGCAGGCGCACGGGGACATTGGGCATCCCCGGTTCATCGCCATTACGGATACCATCGGCGAGCGTGCCACCGCCCTCGCCATTATCGATCCAGACGAGGTTGCCCAGGCTGAGCGTATAGAAACCAAAGTCAATCGTCAGGTCGCTATTTTCGTCGAGAATCGCAATCCCACCAGGGGCGGTGCCAGCACCTTCTGGTTCGCCGGTGGGCATGGCACGCGCGGTTACGCTGAAGATTGACGTGGCAACGCCGCCATTAAAGATGCCAGTGGTCTGCAGGCTGCCCTTATCAAAGTGATCCTGATCATTGTTGGGCGGCGTGGGAGGCGCTACCTCAACCAGTTGGCCCGCGTTGTTGATCGTCACGCCGCTATTGTGGTAGCCGAAGAGCGGCCCGCCCGGTTCAAACTGATCGGCGGGAATGACGATCTGGTAGCTACCGGGTAGCAGCACGCGTGGCTCGGCAAGCTCCGAGCCAGCCTCATGAGTCTGCGCGGTGAAGAGGTAGAAACCATTGGCATCAGTCGTCGCCTCGGCGATCCACTGCAGCTCGTCGTCATCCAGATCTCCTGAGCGATCTTCGTCTAGGTAGAGGAGGACGCGCACACCGGGGATGCCGGTGGAGGAGCCATTGGCACCGCCGCCATCGTTATCCCGGCGGTCGTTGTTGGTGTCGTAGAAGACGCGGTTGCCAAGGCTGATCGGCTCGACGAAGCCGAAGTCTACGGTGCGGTTGGAGCGATCATTGCGCGATTCGCCATCTTCGGGGTTCGTGGTGGGATCGTTGTCGTTGGTTGGCTCTTGGTTGCCGTCGCCGCTGCCAAGAGTCACAATGCCGCTGCGAATCGCACCATCAACCGGCGTATTCAGGCCGTTATCGCGGTTGTCGTCATTGTTGCTGTTGGGGTCGGGCTTCTCCTGGGGGCCGGTGCTGCTGAAGTGGTTGACTAACGGCCCGTCGCCGCTGAAGTTATCGGCCACAACCTCAACAATGTAGTCGCCAGCGAACAGGTTGTCGAAGCGGTAGTAGCCATTGGCGTCAGTGGTCTGGGTGGGAACCTCAGTGCCAGTCACGTCAACCGCCGGGGTCACGCCGTCGGCATTCAGCAGGCGCACGACGACACCGGGGATGCCGGGGTTGTCACCATCAGCGTCATTGATATGACCGCTATTATCGGCATCGTACCAGACCCGATTGCCGAGCGAGTAGATCGGAATGAAGCCAAAGTCTACCGTGCGGTTGGACTGGTTATCGGGCGCTTCGCCACCATCAGTGTCGGGGTTGGGAGTGGGGTCGTCGTCGCCAGTCGGCTCACTAACGCCATCGTCACCACCCAGAGTGATGGTGCCACTACGCACCAGAGCACCAACATGGAAGCCGTCATCCTCTCGATCCTGACCACCAAGAACACGAACATCGGCAAGTGGCAAGCCAGGCAACGGCCCAGTGCTACTACGATAGCCACGCAGCGCCCCAGTACCCTCAAAGTTCTCCGCCAGAATCTCGACCACATAGTCGCCCGCGAAGAGGTTGTCGAAGCGGTAGTAGCCGTTCGCATCGGTAGTCTGGGTGGCAACAAGAGTACCATTGATATGCAGCGCCGGCGTGAGCTCATCACTGCTCGTCACTTCCCAGAGGCGCACGCGCACGCCGTTGATACCGGCCTCACCGTCGTCATGGATACCGTTGTTGTTGGTATCGTGCCAGACGCGGTTACCGAGCGAGTAGTAGCGCACGATACCAAAGTCAATAGTGGGATCGTAGGTGCTGCCAAGTTCCGTAATGACCGTATTACTGATAGCGGTAACACCTGGCCTCAATTCAAAAAGATTAGTCCTCGCCGTACCAGGATCCGTACCAACACCTTTATCGTGGTCGTTGACATTGCTATTGGGATCGGCAGTATTGGCCGTATCGCGGGTACTGACGAAGCCCTCCGGTATGTCAATCTCCACGAAATAGTCACCCGCAGCCAAGCCGGTGAAGGAGTAGATGCCACTCGCGTTGGTGGTGGTGGTCATCAGGACGGTGTTATCGGAGGACAAGAGGCGCACCACGACGCCTTGGGTCACAGGCTCGGTGCCATTGCGGATGCCGTCGGCCAAGACGCCGTCGCCATCGCCGTTATCGATCCAGACCAGATCGCCCAGGCTGGCGGTATAGAAGCCAAAGTCAATCGTCAGGTTGCTGCGGTTGTCGGGGTTGGGATCGTAGAGCGGATCGCCAGGATCGGCATCAGGATGGAATTCGTCGGTAGGCTGATCGCCAGTGAGGTCAATTGGGCGGCTAAGGACACCGCCATTGTAGAAGCGGAAGCCAACATCGAAGGCGGTATGTAGCGTATCAGTGCTAACAAAGCGCACCGTGCGCCCGTTGTCGTCCCAGTCGTCATTATTACTGGGATGCTGCGCAGCGGTCTCTCTGAGCCTACCCTCTTCATCAATCCTCGTGTGGCTACTGTGGTAGCCCTCAAGCGGGCCACCCGGATCAAACTGGCTGGGCGGAATGCCAACGATGTACTGACCCGGGGCGAGCGGAGCGAGCGCGGCAGTACGGGTGAAGATGTAGTAGCCCTCAAGATCGGTCGTAGTGGTGGCAATCGGAGTCTGCTCATTGCCGGTCAGGAAGCCATTGCCGTCGGCATCAAGGAAGAGTTGCACGGTGACATTGGGGATGCCGGTGGAGGAGCCATCACTACCATCACCATCATTATCAAAGCCATCATTATTGGTATCGAAGAAGACGCGGTTACCGATACTGACCGCGTTAGCATCATCGCTCACAAAACCGGCATCCCAACTCAGGTCGGTCTGGCCTGCAGTCAGCGTGGTCGTGATGGTACGCAGGGTGTCAGAAAAAATATCGCTATCAAGCAGGGGATTACCCCCCGCATTCCGCACTGTCACCGTGAAGCCCTCAGGCAGCGAAAATTCAGCAAAATAATCACCCGGATCGAGATCGCTAAAGAGGTAGTAGCCGGGGTTACCATTGGAATCATCGCGGGTGAACTGGCGCGCCACCGAGATGGCCTCTGTTCCGGAGATCATATAGAGCGTAACGACCACCCCATTCATGCCACTAGCGGAGCCATCATTCTGAATGCCATCACGATTAATGTCGTGCCAGACATAGTTGCCATAGGCGGCCCGCATGGTATCGCTCACCGTGATACCAACACGCGGCGGCTGGGCGACGAGGGTACTCCCATCATCGCCACGCTCGGCGGTGTAGGCAAAGGTATTCCAGGCGACATTGGTATCGTCATTGTTGCCAAAGACCCCATCCGGCCCTGGGCCAGCAAGCGGCGCATCAACAGGCGCCAAGGCTTGGAAGTAGAAGGTGAGTTCTTCGGTAGGATCAAGAATATAGTCACCAAAATCAAAACGCAACGAACGCACCGCCGTGGGGTCGCTCGGCATCTCAAGGCTCCAGACGCCAGGGCCAGGCAGGTCACCATCCACCATGAGCATACAGTCGGGGTTAGGGGCAACGGTGAATTCGTCACGACAGGGGTTGAGCTCGGAGCTATAGCGAATCTCAAGACCGGGAATTTCAGGGTCAACGATAACCGGCCCGCCCAACTGCACCGTCCATGCTGTACCTACATTCGCCTGGTCGCGCACACCGAGGTTCTGGTTTGTCTCCAAGCCAATGGTGCGGCTGAAGGGCAGAATGTCAATAATCTGCAGATTGGTGAGGTCAATGTTGCCAGTATTCTCTAGGGTCATGCGGTAGTAGATCAGGCCACCCTGCACCGTCTGGCCCACACGCGGGTCGCGGTGGAAATCGAGATCTGTTGGTTCGCCAGTTTCAGGATCGAGCAGCACATCAAGCTGACCAGCGACATACTTGGCCGAACCGATCGAGGCGATACTCCGCACCGTGAGGTTGCTCGGCGAGGAGAAGCAGAGGCGCGAGGGGTCAATGCCATCGCCATTCTGGAAGATACCAGCATCGGAGGGGGCGGGCTGGCAGAGGCCATCGCGCACCAGGTTGGGTTCCATGCCGTGGTTGACCAGCGCCAAGTAGTTGGCGTAGTTGCCCGCACGGGTACCATCAACCACGGTGACATCAAAGCGAATACGGGCATTGCCATCAGACGGGATGCTACAGCCCGTATCGGCCCAACTCCAGATGAGCATGGTGCGCCCGCTACCGTTGTAGTTGTCAATTTGTTCGAAGTTGGGATCGACTAAACAACCCGGAATATTCTCCGTAACCTCAAAATTGGTTGGATCGGTCACCTGGGGCGGCAGCAGGTCAGCAATCGTCGGCTCAAAGAGGGGCGCAAAGGCGCCATTACGCAGACGCACCTCGTAGCGCACGGTGCCGCCGGGCAGGGCCGGACTACCGCTCACAATCGTCTTGCGCGGATCGGGGCGCGCCTTGGGCACCGCGACCTCGACGGTGGCGGCTGAACTCTGTTGCGTCAAGGGTTCAATCCCGTGGAATGCCCTGGCCGTCGCGGTATTTTCCACCATCTGCGGCCCATCGGCGGTCACAGTATAGGCCGCACCGCCACCATTGGGCGGGTTGATCACGATGCTGCGGAAGCTGACCGCCTGGCTCGTCTGGGTGAGCGGCAGGGTGGCGAAGTTGAAGCGCAGGTGCGAGACATAGTCGCCCGCATTCCAACTGGGGAAGCTGGTCACCTCCACCGTAGCGCCAAGAGGAACACCGCTAATCCAGACCCCATCGTCATTGCGCTGGTAGTCAACACTGGTTGCCTGGCCGGTATTAACTTCAAAAACACTATATTCAAGCGGAATCGTATCAGTAATACGGATATTATTCAGACCAACATTGCCAGTATTATCGACACGCAAACGCGTGGTAATCTCACCACCAACACCAACGATCGTATCAGCAGTACCCTCAGCGCCGGTAACGCTCTTATTAAAACCCAAGCCAGGGAGCGGGCCGGCGAGGGTGTGGGTCACGCTGCTAGTCAGGCTCTGCAATGTGCCGCTGTAGGGCGTGGTGCTGGCAGCAACCTCATTGATGCGCTCGGCACCCTCGATGTTCGCGGGATTAGTTCCAGGGTAGCTCACCACCACATCAAAACTACGACAACCAGTGCCAGTCGCAGGTACATTGACATCACTCCAGACAATCGTGCGATCAAGCGGATTAAAGACCCCCTCAGGGCTCGAACTAATATAGACCGCATTGAGCGGCAGGGTATCAGTGATGGTGCTATTGGTCAGGTTGAGCGCACCGGTCGTACCAGCACAGAGGTTGACACTATAGAGACTGAGATCATCATTGGCCCCACCAGCGACGAGGCTCTTAGTGAGCTCTGGTTGGGGCTCGGCGGTAGCGGGGGGCGGCGTGATGGTGCTTTCGACCGGCGTTGCACCAGTGCCACTAATTTCGGCGCTAATAATCCCCTCGGTACCCTCAAGCGTCGTACCCGGCACATAGCGCACCTCGAAATCGAGCTGGCCAGTAGTGCCGAGGGGCAGCGGGCTACGGAAGGTCCAGGTGGCAACTTGGGTATCCGGGTCGTATGAGGTGAGCGTGACATCATTATTGCCCTGCACCGCCACCCCTTCAAACTCCGGGGGGAGGGTGCTGGTCACCACCATATCGTTACACTCATTCGCGCCAAGTGAGGAGCTGCACTCGTAGGTGAGGCGCACGGTAAAGACCTCGCCCGAAGGGAGCGCATCAGTGGGTGTGCCGGGGGCCAGTTCAAGGCGCAGGTTGAGGATGGGGCCTTGCGCATAGGCGGTGCTAACCGGCAGCAACGCCGCCAGACCCGCCAACGCAAACATCACCAGAACCAAGAGTGCAGCAATGGGAGAACGACGACGAACAACATGATGGTACATAACTGGCTCCCTGTGGAATAACATCTAAGGGACAATAAAACCCGGCGTACATAACGTCCGCCGTTCAATAACGCTACGAGGGGATTGACACGGTAACTTGTCGGTGATCCTATTATATGCTAGGCAACATAGTACGTCGAGATAAAGTTCCGTGCAGGTTGTATGTAGCTTGTGTAGTGTGTGCGTGTTGGGGTGTCTGGCTACAGGGGGGAATCGATTGTAGCACCTGATTCCGTTTTGCATAGTCCTGTTTGGAGCTAGTACCCTCTGGTAGTATGACGCACAGTGTAGGAGGGTGCGAGGGAACCAGGTTGCCTCGCGCATCCTTACCGAGATCCTTGATGCCTCCAATAATAGTAACCCATTTCTCCCGTTATGTCACTATACTTTAGGTATAGTCTAGGTATAGTCTAGGTATAGTCCAGCTTAGACTACAAAGTATAGTCCAAGCTAAGCTAGTACTATACTAACCCCGCAGATAAGGCTTTCGGATGCGCTAACATGACGAACAGGGTTCTTGAGGATGGCATTGCGCTCACCTTAACGCTCCTTAAGGTAGCACGATCTTTACCCTCGGAGCGCATCCAAGGGGACGCAATCACGGCTATACTAAGAGGAGCGAGATCAATGGTAACGTAGCGGGGAAATCCTATGCCTGGGGAGCGCATCCTGATTGTTGAGGACGAGGCGGTGATCGCTATGGATATGCAGGGGCTGCTAGAGAGCCTCGGCTACCAGGTGCCCATTATTGCGGGTGATGCCCAAGAGACCTTTGCAGCCGTGCAGCGGGCGCGCCCCGATCTCGTACTGCTCGATATTCATCTGGGTAGCGGCCCCGATGGGATTACGATTGCTGAGGAGTTGCAGCACCACTGGGAGCTGCCGATCATCTTTTTGACGGCCCACGCCGATGCGGCCACCATCGGTCGCGCAAAGGCGCTCCAGCCCTACCACTATCTCTTGAAGCCCTTCGCCGAGCGTGAGTTGGCGATTGCCGTTGAGTTGGCCCTGCTCAAGAGCCAGAGTGACCGGGCTCTACGGGCGAGTGAGCAGCGCTTTGCCACGACCCTGCAGGCGATTGCCGATGGGGTGGTGGTGAGCGATGCGGCTGGCCATGTGAGCTTTATGAATCCGGTGGCGGCTCAGTTGACCGGCTGGCCCGTGGCGCAGGCCCTGGGCCAACCCCTAGCCGAGGTACTTGTGGCCCACCATGCCCCCAGCGATACCTCTCTGGCCAGCTTGGTAGCACAGGCGCTCCATCTGCCCGCCAACACCAACCATTTGGACGATCTGAGCCTCACGAGCCGCACTAGCAGCCAGCACGCCGTGAGCGCCTCGCTCGCACCGCTGCTCGAGTTGCCCCAGGTGGTCAGTGGCGTGGTGGTGGTGCTGCGCGACGAGACAGCACGCCGCGCGATGCAGGCAGAACGGCAAAGCATGGAACGCAAATTGCTTGAAACCCAACGCCGCGAGAGTCTCGGCCTGCTGGCTGGCGGCATCGCCCACGACTTCAATAATCTGCTCAGTGTGGTGCAGGGCCAGATCGAACTAGCCATGCTCGACCTCAACAGCGCTAGTCCGATCTACGCCTCATTGCAGCAAGCCTTCACGGGCCTACGCCGCGCCGCCGACTTGGCCGGCCAGATGCTGGCCTACTCCGGGCGTGGCCACATGCTGATGGAAGCCCTCGATCTCAATGCCCTCGTGAGCGATGTGGTTGCGCTGCTACGCGGCAATCTAGCCAAGCGCACCCAAGTAGAATTGGAACTAGCCGAAGCGCTTCCGCCACTCCAGGGCGATGCGACCCAGGTGCGCCAAGTGGTCATGAACCTACTCACCAATGCGGCAGAGGCCTTTACAAGCTCCGACGGTCTGATTCATGTGAGTACCAAGCTGATCGAATGTACACCCGAACAGCTTGGCACCTACGTACACGGTGACGAACTGGATGGCGGATGGTATCTTGCTCTGGAAGTGCGCGATGGAGGCTGTGGTATGGATGCGGCGACAATGGCACGGATTTTCGATCCTTTCTTTACAACCAAACGCATGGGCCGGGGCTTAGGTTTAGCCGCAGTCCATGGGATTATCCGTGGCCACGGCGGGGCCATCTATGTCGCAAGTGCGCCCACACGCGGCACCACCTTCCGCGCCATCTTCCCGGCCCTCTTGGCCGCCGCGCCGGGCCTGAGTGCGCCAACAGCGCAGGAGGAAACGGCTGAACAACCGGTCGCCAGCAGCAATCTCAGCGGTACCATCCTGGTCGTAGACGACGAAGCGGGTATTCGAACCATTCTCGCCCGCTACCTCGAGCGCATGGGCTTCAACGTCATCACCGCCGAGAACGGCCTCGTGGCCCTCGACCGCCTTGCCGCTGGCATCCCCAAGCTACGCGGCATCCTGATTGATCTCACCATGCCCGGCATGAGTGGCGACCAACTGGCCACCCATGTGCGCCGCATCTACCCCGGCACCCCGATCATGCTCATGAGCGGCTACCGCGCCGAGGAGATTGCCGCCCAGTATGCCAACCTAGAACTGAAAGGCTTTTTGCAGAAGCCTTTTCGCTATGATACGCTACGTGCGGCCCTCATGGTCATGTTGGAGTAGAGGGGATAGAGATATTCACCACAGAGGCACTGAGGACACAGAGGTTTTGAGATTGAGCGTATAAACAACTGTGATCCACTCACCTCAGCATCTCTGTGTTCTCGGTGCCTCTGTGGTAAAAAACTCATATACCTCTTCAAAACGCTCTTCTGCATGCAAACGTAAGGAGCTACCATGCGACATCACACAATCTTGTTGCTCCTCACCCTTACCCTGCTTGTGGGTGCAGCCTGTGGCGGCCCTAAGCCCATCCACGTAGGCTTTGCGGCGCAACTCACCGGGCCACACTCCGATCTCGGTGTGGATGGGCGCGACGCCGCGATCTTGGCGGTTGAAGCGCTCAATGCGGCAGGCGGGATCAATGGCCGCCCCCTGCAACTCGTCATCCACGATGATCAGGGCGATCCTGAGGTGGCACGCCAAGTGAGTAGCGCATTGATTGAACAGGGCGTCGTGGCGATCATTGGCCACAGTACGAGCGCCCAGACCGAGGCCGTCTTTGAGCAGATCAATCAGGCCAATATGGTGATGATTAGCCCCACAACGTCGAGTGACTACTTTACTGGGCAGGATGACTACTTCTTCCGGATTACCTCTACCACGAGCATGCAGGGGCGCGCCTTGGCCCGCTACGTCTACACCCAAGGGTACACCCAAACAGCGATTGTCTATGATCAAACAAATCTCACCTTCAGCAATTCTTTTAAGGAAAATTTTGAAGCTGAATTTCACAAACTAGGCGGCGAGGTTGAGCTAGTTCTCAGCTTCACCTCGCGCATCGATGATGTACGCACCATTGCCCAAAGCTTGGCCACCCATGAGCCAACCGCACTCTTGTTGATTGCCTCAGCCTTTGATGCAGCCCTGATCGTACAAGCCTTTCGTCAACTCAATCCGACGACGCCCATCTTCTCGTCGGGTTGGGCCCAAACCGAGGAACTGCTAATCAAGGGCGGCAACGCCGTCGAGGGCATGACCCTGATTATTGCCTTCAACCCACAACATTCCGATCCAGCCTTTCAACGCTTCATTGAACGTTTCGACCAACGCTACCAACGCCCCGTCTCCTTTGCCGCAGCCTTTAGCTATGAAGCAATCCTCGTCTTGGCCAAAGGTTTGCATCAGACCAAGGGCAGCACTACGGGGCTGCGCGAAGTGCTGCGCGAGCTTGGGCCCATAGCTGGGCTACAGGGTACCTTTGAGTTTGATCAGTTTGGTGATGTTCGCCGTGATCTGTACATATCAAGCGTCCGTGCTGGAACATTCCAAGTTGTTACGACCATTCCCGCCGAGGAACTCCCATAATGCGGGCGCCCACCTTGCCAGTGATGCTCTTACGCATTGTCGGGGGTATCGCCCTTGGCGCCCTGCTGATCATTATGGCCATGACCCTGATCAGCATCGGGTTGCTCAAAGAGAGTATTAGCCAGCGCCAGCAGACCAATACCGATGCCCTGGCACGCTATGGTGACACGTTTGTACTGCAAATGGAGCATTTGATTAAACTTGCAGGCAAGGCAGCACTATCGGCCAACGAGACAACGCGCTCGTCCCTATTAAGCGGGATCGTTCAGCTCAGTGCAGGCTTGAATGGCCTCTACCTCCTCGATCAAGATGGGAAGGTTCAGGCCAGTTCCAATCCAAACAACGTTGCCATCGGCTTTGATCTCTCGCGTGAGCCTGCCTTCAATGTAGCGAAGAACCTAAACGAGGGCCAGTTCAGCATCTCCCCTCCTTTTATGTCAACTATCACCAACAAGATTGCAGCCACCCTCGCCATCCCCGTATTTGAACATAACCAGCGTAAGGGCGTCCTCATGGGCGAATTGAGCCTTGAAGAATTGCAAGCAGCCCTGAGTAGCCTGCCCATCAACCCAGACGAACTTGTCCTGATTGTCGATCAGCGCGGCACCGTGATGGCCCATCCCGAACCGGAGTGGGTGCAAGAGCGGCGCAACCTCAGCCATCTGGCTATCTTCCAAGATGGTATGAGCAACACCCAAGCGCTACGCATGTTCTACAATGATCAGCATGGCCACTGGATGATCGGCAGCACCAGCCTGATGAGCGCAGCAGACTGGCTGGTGATCACCGAGCAACCCCTGAGTGTTGCTATGCGCCCGCTCTTCTGGATGCTCGCCGTAGCCAGTGTCGCCCTTTCGCTCAGCGCCCTACTCACCGCCTTCGTGCAGCGCTGGGGTCTCCGTCAGATCAGCAAACCAATTGAGCGCCTGGTCATCAGGGCCGACGATCTAGCCAGCGGGCACAGCCCATCCATCACCAACCAGAGTACCAGCCAAGTGGCAGAACTCGCCAGCCTCGAAACCAGTTTCGAGCATATGGCCCAGCAACTCCAGACCACCATTGCCGCCCTCGAGCAGCGCATTCGCGACGTACAAGCCACCGAGGCCAACCTCACCAGCGTCGTCAACCAACTGCACGCTTCACTCGCCGAAAAAGAGACGCTACTCAAAGAGATCCACCATCGGGTCAAAAACAACCTCCAAGTGGTCATCAGCCTCTTGCGCCTGCAAGCACGCACCCTCGAAGACGAACGGGCGGCCCTAGCCCTCGCCGAGAGCCAGCAGCGCATCGTCACCATGGCGCTCGTCCACGAACTGCTCTACCGCGAAGGCGACCTCGCCAACATCAATGCAGCAACCTACCTCCAGGAGCTTGCCGAACAACTGGTCCGCATCTACGGCCCGGCGGCGCGGCGCATCAACCTCACCATCAGCGCCAACCAAGTCAGCCTCAACCTCGACCAAGCCGTCCCCTGCGGCCTCATCGTCAATGAACTACTCTCCAACAGCTTCAAATACGCCTTCCCCAACGGCGCCAACGGCAGCATCGGCATCACCCTCGAAGCTTGCGCCCCAAGCAACTGCTGCCTCACCGTCTGGGACAACGGCATCGGGCTACCAGAAAACATCGAACAGAACCTCAGCAACTCCCTCGGCATGCGCCTCGTCCAAAACCTCACCCGCCAACTCCACGGCCAACTCCAAATCGAAGGCGAGCAAGGCACCCGCGTGATGGTGACGTTTCCGTTGTGAGGAGGAATCACATGAAGCACAATAGAACCACTCGCTATCAACCAACAGAAGAACAGATGCAAGCCCTAGCAACCATCCGGTCGAATGTTATCAACCCCGAACGTTGGGCCGTTGCAGAAGATTTGTTGGAAGTCATCAAAATCCCAAGCCTGCGTGGAATGGCATATGGTTATGTAGCTGAATATGAATTTACTAAACATCTAACCAATGTTTTAGGCATCACAGAATATTATCGAGATGACGATCATAAAAAGACCAAATCGGATCTTAATTTTACATACCAAGAAAGAGTGTTCTCAGCCTGATCCGGATTTAGGCAAAATTCAGACTACTTCTTGATAAAAACTAGAAAATAGGAATGATTCTTGCGTGCATGCAGTTGTTTGACCATACGGCTAACCGATGCCGCATTTTTTCTAACAACTACAAATAAATCCTTGGGTACAAAGCCCTTCTTCTCATATTCGTTGATAATCTCCACATGAGTCAGTCGCTGTTTACCAGCGCTTACTTCATCTTGACATTTAACAATGAATACTCCTTTTTTGCGTAGTACACGATATGCTTCATCAGCAGCCTTATAATACAAATCTAATACTGCATCATGCCACTTGGGTTCACCATCAACCGCTTTACCATTGGAGTATGATTCGCGAAATGCTGCATACGTCCCTGTAGCACCAAGATGATCAACATTATTGCGTAGCAGACCTTCCATGTAAGGAGGATCCAACACTACACAGTCAATTTCACCATCTGCATAAGGCAATCTTCGACAATCAACGCCGGTTTTCAAATCCGAAGCCCGAACGATATAATCTTCCTTTGAGACATTTTTCCAAAAGACACCCTTACCCCAGGTTACATCCGCAACAATTGATCCAATTGGAACATGTAATTGGAGAATTTGAGGAAATACATCCTCGTTTCCTGTTACATGTGCTGATTGAATAACATTCGATGTAGCTATGCCATTCTTGACAACCCGTTTCTTGTTTGTATTTTCAGAAGACATACCATTATCCCATAGCAACTCACACTGCTTCCATGGTTTGCCCATAAGATTACAACCCCTATGATATGACCATGCAATCCTATATCGTGTATGATAACACAAAAATTCCTATAGATCAAGCCGGTCTGAGAGGCTGTCTGAAAAGTCTATGAACTGGCGTTGGAATGCCGGTTTCAGCCGGCTAAAGCCGGCACTCCAACGTATTCAACATCGTGTGCAACAACACTGAGCCCCTGCTCAGACAGTCTCTCAGATCCAGCCCGATACATCCATCCTACTGCCCCAGCGCCCGCACCGCCTTGAGGCTCGCAATCGCATCCACTAGTGGCGTATACTCCAGCCCCACGAAGCCGCGGTAGCCGTGTTCGCGCAAAACGCCAAAGATGTGTTCAAAGTTGATCTCGCCGGTGCCCGGCTCATGCCGCCCTGGCACGTCGGCAACTTTGATGTGACCGATCATGTCCAAATTCTCGATGATCCGTGTGGTCAGGTTGCCTTCACTGATCTGCTGGTGGTACAGGTCAAAGCAGAGTTTAACATGCGGGTTGTTGACTTCGCGTACAATCGCAAAGCCTTCGTCCGACGAGGTCAGGAATGTGCCTGGGTTGTCGCGTGCATTCATGGGTTGCAGCACAATACACACATCCGCATCATCGGCAATCGGTGCAGCCTCACGCAACGCGGCCACAATGCTGGCATATTGCTCTTCACGCGAAACATCGGGCAAGGCCGGGCCGCTGGTCACAATTAAATTATTGCATGAAAGATCAACGGCTAACCCGGCAGCATGCGTGATTTCGCTCATGAACTGGTTGTGCTGCGCTGGATCAACAAGGGCTGCGCGACTCCCAATAAAGGCGCTCACCTCAAGCCGTAAGGCTAGCTTGAGGGCCAACGTGATGTTCATGTCTTTGCCCTGGCGCGACCAGAACTCGAAGGCTGAAAAGCCCAGATCCGCCACATATTCGAGCCGCTGCTCGAAGGGCATCTCGGTGAACATGGTCTCGATACAGACCGAAAAACGAAGGGGGGCAAGGTTGCTCATAGTCTACCTGCTATCCGGGCAACGCCCGGCTCTGTGCAATCTATGACGATTGGTAGTACTAAACCTTTTATATACTACTGTTGGCTTTTTGTAAACCTTGGGACTCTTTTGTCCATATGACTACTTCCCAAGCAACACCTCTACCGCCGCGTCAAGCTGACGATCCCGCCCACGGTTCCATTCACCCAAGGGCCGCGCCACTTCAACATCCACCGGACGCCCCCGCCCCTCCAGGTCTTCACCTTCTGGGGTCACGACCGAGAGGCGCGGTAGGCGCAAGCCAGCTCCGTCCAATAAGCGCATCGTGTAAGCCCAGATCACCGCGCCAGCAGTGGGTCGCCCTACCACGCGCCCGAGGCCGAGCCGCCGGTAACTCTCGCTCAACATCTCGGTGTTGCTGGCCGAGCGCTCGTTGGTGATCAACACAGTGGGTCGGTTCAACACACGGTTACCCGCAAGATGGCTCGCATCCAGCGTTGCCCGCTCACGAAAGCCACTCAACAACGAAGAGCGCCGCGTCAATACGTCAAGAATGAAGGTTGCGGTATGCCCCCCTCCATTGTAGCGCACATCAACAATGACGCCATCCTTGCCATGCGCTTCAGCATCCAGATCGGCCAAGAATTGCTGGTAGGCTGGATAGCTCATCCTGTCAATATGCACATAACCCAAACGCCCCTGGCTCACCCGATGGACATAGGCTTCGTTCTGGTGTACCCAGTCGCGGTAGCGCAACTGCCAGTATGTAGCCGCATCCACCGGGCGCACGTCCACCTCACGCACCTCGGTGCCACTTGGGGTGGCCGCAAGGCCGAGCCGCACCCGCCGCCCTACGCTGCGCCGCAAGAGTTGATCTAAGCTTACCCCTGGCCCCAAAGCCGTGCCGTCTATGCTGCAGAGGTATTCGCCCGCCACAGGCGGCTGCGCAACAAGCGCCGCAGGGCTGTCAGGGATAATCCGCTCAATCCGCGCATGGCCATGCTGCCGCAACACCCCCGCATCAAGCATAATCCCAGTATACCCGTCACTGCCCATCCAAGCACCAAAGCGGATGCCCAAGTGGGAGGTGCGCAACTCGCCGACCATCAGGTTGATCAAGCTATGCAACTCGCCCGTGGTCTGTACCCCCGCAACCCAGGGGGCAAAACGTTCGCGTAGCGCGTTCCAATCTTGCCCCCGAAAGGTCGGATCATAAAAGCTGTCGCGCAAGGCGCGCCACGCTTCGCCAAAGATCTGCAACTTCTCCGCATGAAAGTCCACGGTCACTTCGGCCCGCACATGCACCCGCACCGGATCGTTGCCCGACGGGAACTTTCGCATGGTTATGACACCATCTTCAAGGTAGAAGAATGTCTTCCCATCAGGCGCAAACTGCACCGCATACTTGCTACTCTCGCTCGCCGTAAGCTGACGCGGCGGATGATCAGCCCGTGGTTCATCCAAGGGCAAGGCCCAGAGATTGAGTTTGCCCGCAACTATCGCCGTGAAGAGCAACTCTTTGCTGTCAGGACTAAGCGCTGCCGCCGTTGCATCCATCTGGATCGGAGTCAAAAAGCGTAGCCGCCGCTCAATCCCTGCGAGCAGCCGTTCAAACTCTGCACGCTCCTGCGCATGCTTAACGCCCTGCTCAGGCTCAGGCGCCTCTTCAGTGGGCTGCTCATCGCCCTCCGGTTCCGGCGCCCCTTCGTCCTTGCGCTGCTGTTCCTTCTTCTCTTTCTTCTCCTGAAAGAGCTTCTCAAACTCCGCTTCACGAAAGAGCGGATGGGGCGGCAAGAGATCAACCCGCACAATCTGCGCCTCAGCCCGATAGTGTTCCGTCGTAAAAATGATAAACTGCCCATTGGGTGCCCACAATAGATCACCACCATCAAGGTTGCTCAAAAAGGTAATCTGACGGGGCGTACCACCCTCAACCGGCACAATATAGACATTGCTGAAGAAGCGTTCATCCTGGGCGATATAGGCCAGCCAACGCGAATTGGGCGACCAAGCCAGATCAGCCGCAACCACAAAGCGCGCCCGGCAGAGCTCGCGCACCTCTGCGCCCTCCTCAACCAAATTGAGCAACTGCACCCGATCATGGCCACTGAGATACGCCAGCCATGTGCCATCGGGCGAGACGCGCGGCAATTGTTTTGGTTGCAGATCATGCGTTAAGCGTTGCTCTTGGCGCGTCACAAAATCATAGCGGTAGATCTCATCTTCGCCATGACGATCAGAAACATAGAGCAGCGTGCGGCTATTGGGCGTCCAGACCGGCTGACGTTCGCGGGCCCGCGTATCGGTGACCCGAAAACTGGGCCCTTGCCGCAGTTCACGGTCGGTCTCTTTATCGGCAAAATCGGCAAAAATCTCGCCCCGCGCCACAAACGCAACCTTCTTCCCATCAGGGCTCAGACGCATATCACTGAAGCCCCGTTGCCAATGCTCATAGCGCACCGGCATCACCTTACCATCGCCACGCGCAGTAATCTGAGTTGGCGCAACCTCACCCGTCTCAAGATCGCAACGCCAGATCTGCCCCTCGCGTTCAAAGACAATCAGGCCCGCATTGCGTGCAATCTGCGGATGCAACAAACGCCCATCGCGCAAAAACGTAATCTGCTTGGGCAGCCCTCCATCCAGGGGCTGATACCAGAGATTCTCGTTGCCATCGCGGTCGCTGACAAAATAGATCCCGCGCCCATCAGCGGCCCAGAGTGGCCAAGCATTCCGCCCAGCATAGGGCGCAGCCAATTGCGGGTAGCCCGCCACCGGCCCAGGGCCAGCAATCAGGCGCAGTGCATTCTCATCAGGATCGGTCGGGCCCAGCCAGATCTCACCCGGTGCAAACGGATTGGGCCCACGCCGCCACCAACGCTCGCGCATGTTGCTAAAAGCAACCCACACGCCGTCGGGCGCAACACTAAGCTGCCCCAACTGCTCATAGGGTTCGGCATAGAGCAACGTCGGCATCATGCCCTCCAGCCCCACCCGATAGAGCGCCGTGCCACATTGATCACGCCCACTACTCACATAGAGCGCACTGCCATCAGGCGTCCAATCCTCTACTGTATGGCGCGCATCATGAAAGGTCAACTGGCGCGCCGTACCACCATGCAGCGGCAGCAAATAGACATCACCACTCCCACTCCGATTGGAGGTAAAGGCCAACTGACGCCCATCGGGGCTAAAGCGGGGACTATAGTGCGAAGCGGGATGGGCCGTGAGACGTTCAGCTACCCCACCAGCCGCATCAACCAACCAGAGATCACCAGCATGCACAAACGCAACCCAGCGGCCATCAGGGTCAATCGCAGACATCCGAAACAAAGCTTGAGCAGCAGGATCACTCACGGTTGCTCCCAACGTATTGCCCGGGCCAGCAGACGTTCAAGCAGACCCGGAAAGAGTGTAGCCAAAAACACGCCCAGACGGTCACCCCGCGTCACATAGGCGCACCGTGGTTCATGGCGGGCGACATACAAAATGGTACGCGCCACCGTCTCCGGCGTGACGCCCGCTGGTGCGAAGCGACTCCGCCGTTCGCGCCCGATCCCAAGCCGATGGGCGCTAAAATTAGTACGGGTCGTACCAGGCCGCACCACCGAAACCTCCACACCCGTACCACGCAACTCCATCCGCAGCGCCTCACTCACCCGCTCCAAGGCCGCCTTAGCCCCAGCATAGGCCCCCAAATAGGGCAACGGTTGGGCCGCCAACACACTCGACACATTAATAATCTGGCCCAAACCCTGGGCACGCATCAACGGCACCACCGCCTGCATCAACCAGAGCGGGCCAAACAGATCCACCGCCAACGCCTGCTGCACATCCTCCGTTCGCAACTCAGCCGCAGGCCCAGCCAAGCCAACCCCCGCATTGTTGATCAAAAGATCAACCCGCCCAAAACTCTGTTTAGCGCGGGCCACAAGCTGGCGACAAGCCTCAGGATCGGCCACATCAGTCGGCACCACCAGCGCACCAGGCAACTCAGCCGCCAACGCCTCCAACGGTTCGCGTTGCCGTGCGGCCAACACCAAACGCGCCTCAGCCTCGGCAAAGAGCCGCGCCGTTGCCGCCCCAATCCCAGCCGAAGCCCCCGTGATGATCGTGACCCGGTTTTTTGGATCCATAGCAGGTGAGAAAATAGGAAAGAGCAGGTTAGGAAATAGCAAAGAGCAGTGAGAAAGTAGTAGGCAGGTGTAAGCTCTCATGGTAGGGAAGAGAGCGAGGCTTGTCAAACCCACCCCCGGCGGGGGTGCAGGGGCGGCGAAGCCGCCCCCGAAAAACTTCTTCACTTTCGTGTTGGCGGCGAAGCCGCCAACACGAAAGAAAAAAAAGGGTTTGGGGCGTAGCCCCAACGTAACTCATCTGTAACCATTTCTGGTACGCTCAATCCATACGCCGAGCGTAATTGTAGTACCGTTACAGGGCCACTCTTAATTATCACGAGCCCGATACAAGGAGGACCGCATGGACTGGACGAAGCAGGCGAACGATATGCTCAAGACTTTCACTAGCACGCAGCAGAAGGTCTGGGAGAGCTGGGTGTCCTCGATGCAACTGGCGGCAACCCCCCAGAGTGCCGAAGCCTGGCAGAAGACTGTCGAGACCTGGCGTGGCACCGTGAAGTATGCCCTCGAGCAGCAGCTTGAGCTGACGCGCCTCTGGGCCGAGAGTGTGGCTGCTAACTCGGTCAACATGCCCAGCATGCCCGGTATGCCCACGATCCCCGGCATGCCCGCTATGCCTGGTATGCCCACCAGCGCCATTGAGTGGACACGCCAGATGCTCGAAATGACCCGCACATGGACCGATATGCAGGTTCGCTTCTCCGAGAATTGGTTCGATATGCTCAAGAAGGCTGATCCCGGTACCCTCGCCCAAAGCTGGGACATGAGCCAGGCGCAGAAGGTGATGGCTACCTGGCAGGACGCCGCTCAGAAGGCGGTCGAGGCCCAGACCCAGTTCAGCCAGATGATGATGAAGGCCGCTGGTACGCCCAATGCGGCTGAGCCCAGCAAGAAGTAGAGATACCGAGATATTCACCACAGAGGCACCGAGGACACAGAGGTTTTGAAGGGGGGCGATTGCTCTCCACTCTGTGTTCTCGGTGCCTCTGTGGTGAAAAAACCTCTTTGCCTCCCGCTCCTCACCGATACCCCTCCGCCTGCATGTGGAAGAGCCGCGCATAGGTACCCCCAAGCGCCAGCAGTTCGG
The DNA here is from genome assembly GCF_002532535.1 of Candidatus Viridilinea mediisalina. Taxonomy (GTDB): domain Bacteria; phylum Chloroflexota; class Chloroflexia; order Chloroflexales; family Chloroflexaceae; genus Viridilinea; species Viridilinea mediisalina. The sequence continues at coordinate 2,233 of NZ_NQWI01000025.1, read as the reverse complement.
CATGGGTGCCGCTTTCGCTTAGTTGGCCCTGCTCAATCACCACAATGCGGTCGGCCATGCGTACCGTAGAGAAACGGTGGCTGATCAAGAAGGCAATCCGTCCCGCCGTAAGTTCGCGGAACCGTTGAAAGATCTCATATTCCCGTTCAGCATCGAGGGCAGCCGTCGGTTCGTCAAGCACTAAGATTTCACTATCGCGCATGAAGGCCCGCCCCAAGGCGATCTTCTGCCACTGGCCACCCGAAAGTTCGGCCCCCTTCTCGAACCAACGGCCCAAAATGGTATCATAGCCCTGCGGCAAGCCCGCGATTACCTCATCTGCACCACCGCGTGCCGCCGCACTCACAATCCGCGGCTCGTCGCCCAACTGCTCGATCTGGCCAAAGCCAATGTTTTCACGCGCCGAAACCTGGTAGCGCACAAAATCTTGAAAAATGACGCCAATCGCCTGGCGCAACGCCTCAAGCTCATACTCGCGCAGATCCACCCCATCAAGCAGAATTTGCCCCTCGGTTGGATCATAGAGCCGGGTGAGTAGCTTGATCAGTGTCGTCTTGCCCGCTCCATTGGCACCTACAAGGGCGATCTTCTCGCCTGGACGCACCACAAGGTTCACCTCGCGCAAGGCCCACTCCTCGCGATCAGGGTAGCGAAAGCTCACATTGCGAAACTCAAGCCCCTGCACCACCGGATGCGGCACCGCGCGCCCCTGACCTGTCATCATCTGCGGGGTCAGCGCCAAGAACCCAAAGAGATTCTCCAAAAATAGCCCACTCTCGTAGAGTTGACCAATGTTGGTAAAAAGACCCTGGAACGTCCCTTGGCTCTGGCGGAAGAGCGTCAGGTAGAAGGTCATCGCTCCAATGGTAATGCTCCCGGCCACAGTAAGAAAGACGATCCAAGCATACGCGGCATAGTAGCTCAGCGTTGCCAACAGACCCCAAAGCGTACTGAGTACCGAACGCCGCTTGGCCAGCGCTTCATCTGCGTGGGCAATCTGCCAAAACTGATCGCGGTAACGCTGCAACAGAGGCTCGCCCAAACCAAAGAGCTTAATCTCCTTCGCACTGCTATCCACCGTCAACAGATGTTCAAAGTAGTTCATACGCCGAAACTCCGGCGCCCGCCAGGTCAGTAGCCGGAAGGTCAAACGGCTATAGCGCGTCTGCACGACAAATGAGGGAATAGTGGCCCCAAAGAGCAACAGGGCAATCAGCGGGCTAAACGCAAGCAGACCAATGGCAAAAGAGCTCAGGGTGATCACATTTTCGAGCAGATTGAAGCTGGTGCGGATCATGCTCATTGCCCGCCAATTGGATTCACGGCGCGCATTCTGCAGCTTATCGTAGAACTGGGCATCTTCAAAGTAGTGCAGATCAAGCGCAAGCGACTTGCGAATAATCGCCGTATTGATCGTATGGCCCAAGCGTGAATGGAGGATATGCTCACTCAGGGTACGCACCTGATTGAGTACCGCACCAGTGGTAAGCAGCACAAACTCAACCAACAGCAGCGGAAAGACAGCCCGCAGCGCCACCACCGCAGCGATACCATCAACCACCGCAGCAACCACCGCATCCACAATCAACTTGGCAACCCAGGCTTGCGAAATGGGCAACAAGCCACCAATCAAGGCGACCAGCGCCATACCCAACGTCGCCCCCCGATGGGCCTGCCACACCAACTGAAACGCACGGGGCACATTCCGAAACGCAGCCCGCGCCTCACGCCAACGCTCCCCAAACGACTTCGGTTCCTCAGGCCCTCCCGGCGCAGCATCGGGGTTCATTCTCATCTGACGGCGCAAAAAACGGTTGCTTGATGCCATAGGGCCATTATACTGCTTGTAGGTGTGTGAGGGAACCAGGTTCCCTCACACACCTATTTGTTCGCGCGCTCCCAGGCAAGCACACACCGAAGCCCGCACCAACTGGTGCGGGCTTCGGCGTACAATGGGCGAGTGCGTGGACCTACCTTCCCAGGGCTCAGGCCCCAGTAATATCGGCGCTGCGGCGTTTCACGACCCGGTTCGGGATGGGACGGGGTGGTTCCACCACGCTCCACACACACTCACTGGCAGAGGGGGTCCTACCCTCCCAACTGAAGCGCCCGTGGATATACCTACCGTCTCATTGCCCCGCCGCGTGCGGCGAGGGAGGGAAGCCCTCGACTCTGCGCACTGGTAGCCTGCACGGGTCGCCCCGCGTCCAGCACCAGCCGCTTCCCCCAGTCA
>NZ_NQWI01000196.1 GCF_002532535.1 Candidatus Viridilinea mediisalina | reverse complement strand
TCCTATCTCCTATCTCCTATCTCCTATCTCCTATCTCCTATCTCCTATCTCCTATCTCCTATGTCACCCACTCCCCCTGATCCCAACGCACCATCATGGCAGCTTGAGACGAGCCTTGTGCATGCGGGCGAACGGCTTGGTGCCCCTGTGGCCCAGCCGACAACAACGCCGATCTATGGCAGCACGACCTACCTCTACCCCAGTTTGGCCGAATTAGATGCCGCCTTTACCAGTGGTGAGGGCTTTCTCTATACACGCTACGGCAATCCGACGGTGGTTGCTTTAGAGACGGCCATTGCCGCAGCCGAAGCGGCCCGGGGTGCGGTTGCCTATGCTTCGGGTATGGCGGCACTCTATGCGGCCCTGCTGGCCGCAGCAACCCCCCGTGGCGAGACAGCCCCGCGTCCAGGCGTGATTCTGGCTGCCCGCGATCTCTATGGCTCGACCATGGTGCTGCTCGATGAACTCTTTGCTGGCCGTGGTGCCACAGTGGTCTATGCCGATCTGTGTGATCCGGCGGTGGCTGAGGCGGCAATAATGCAGCATCAACCCCAGGTGGTCTTGGCCGAGACGCTCTCCAACCCGCTGTTGTATGTGGCCGATGTGGCCGCTTTGGTGGGCCACTGCCGCGACGTTGGGGCGCGCTTGGTGCTTGATGCCACCCTGACAACGCCGGTCTTGCTGCGCCCCTTGAGTCTTGGGGCCGATCTGGTGGTTCACAGTGCCACCAAGTACCTCGCCGGACATGGCGATGTGGCAGGCGGTGTAGTGGCCGCCCGCAGCAGTCTGCTCCATGCCACCCTCGTGCGCCAAGCGCGCCTCTTGGGGGCCAGTCTTGGCCCCTTTGAGGCCCAGCAGATTCAGCGCGGCATGAAGACCCTGGCACTACGCATGGAGCGTCAGTGCGCCAATGCAGCCCATGTCGCCAGCTTCCTAGCCCAACACCCGGCGGTGGCTCAGGTCTACTACCCGGGCCTCGCTACCCACGCGGGCCATCACCTCGCTGCAAGTACCTATGGTGGTCACTTTGGCGCTCTGGTGAGCTGTGAGTTGCACGGTGGTGCGATAGCCGCCGCATCCTTTGTAGACGCCTTGCGCCTCTTTTTGCCCGCTACCACCTTGGGCGACATCTACAGCCTCGTGAGCGTCCCGGCCATCGCTTCGCACCGCGAACTCACCCCCGCGCAACGCGCCGAACGGGGCATTAGCCCCGCTCTTGTGCGCCTCTCGATTGGGATCGAAGCAATCGATGATCTGTTGGCTGATCTGCAACAGGCTTTGTTCCCGTTAGGGAAGGATACAGGGAATAGGGAATAGGGGGGCTACGCCCCAAACTCGCACCAGAAGGCTTAACGTCATGCATATGGCAGTTGCTTTTTGCGCTGAGGGTTGGTATACTCTATATGTTAACCAACATCATCTGCTGTGAGACCCTACCTGTATCTTCTCACTTGGTTCCACAGATAGCCTTCGTCGCTCGAAGTATGCTGTTGTTGTGTTCGCCGGAGCGAGCGCGCTGGGTTCCTGCCTGGCCACCGGTTGTTCGAGCTGTAGACGGAAGTGTCATGAGAGCTGCTCACAGCTCTCTGGGAACGTTTGGGAGAGCCTAGCTCGTCCAACATTGAGGAGTGAGAAAATGCAGGTCAAACTGTTTGTCGGAAATTTACCCTGGAGCGTAGGCGACGCCGAACTCAACGATATCTTTGCTAATCATGGCGACGTTCAGAGTGCTCGGGTAATCAGCGACCGCGACACTGGTCGTTCGCGGGGCTTTGGCTTCGTCGAGATGGAGACGAACGATCTGAATGCGCTCATTCAGGCCACCGACGGCTACGAGATCGACGGGCGCAACCTACGGGTCAACCAGGCTGAAGATAAGCCCGCATCCGGGCGCGGTGGTGGTGGGCGTGGTGGTTTTGGTGGGCGACGCGACCGCTACTAAATTATGGCTCTGGACACTAGGTTGACGTGGAGGCAGGGATGACACCCTCGCCTCCGCGCCGTTTTTTGGGTTCCCTCCTAGTGTGAATGTACCGAGCCCTCGCAACAGGAAAGGCAAAGCTATGGCGAGCCTTCGTATGGGTGCCCCCGGTGAGTTGTGGCTTGTCTTGCATGGGGCCGCAGAGAACGTCATTCTCACAACTGTGCGCCGCTGGCCCCACTGGCTACGGGTTGAGGTGGAGCGCGATCCAGCGGACAAGTCCCAGTGCGTGTCAGTCACGCTCGTTACGGGTTGTGATCAGGAGGCGACTCTGCGCGAAATTCTACGGCGCAGTTTTGGCCTCATTTTCCCCCCTGAAGGTGGCAATCGCTCCCTAGCGCTATCTCCAATAATCAAACCACAGCAACGCGGATCAAAACCGCGCCTTCGCTGAGGTGTAAGGATAAACCTATGGCTGAGTCAACGAAGCAGATTGTACGTAAGGGACGCATCTACTACATTAAGCTTGATGAGCAAGAATATCGCACCTTCATTTGGCAGGCTGGTAGTGGCTTTTGTGGACGGGTCGAGGATCATCCGCAGGCTGGGCTGTGCCGCGGTCGCACAGTGATTGCCGTGCAGGATCAGCTCTCTACGGCTCTCAAGGCTAGCTTGGCGACGGATGCTCAATCAGAGTAGGTGAGTACACCTATGCACACTGATGCAGCGCAAAGTAGACATCCTCTAGCGAAGGTTCAAGCGGCTGGGCGCGGTAGATACGTACCCCCAATGCGCTCAGTTTGGCAATAATGTCGGGAATAACGTCGCGCTCTAACCCACTCACCATGATCTGCCCATCCGCTTGCTGCGCTACGCTGAGGCCAAACTGATGTTCAAGGCATGCCAAGGTGGTCGTGCTGCAATCAGGAGCAACCTCCAGATCGAGACGCTGCGCCTGCTGCAATTCGCGGCGCAAGGCCGCAGGAGTACCCAATGCGACCACTTTACCATGCTCGAGGATCGCCACACGATCACAGATCTGTTGCGCCTCCACCAGGTTGTGGGTGCAAAGCACGACTGAACGCCCCTCTTCACGGCTTAGGCGCGTAATCAAAGCGTGAACTTGACGGATAGCCACCGGATCAAGGCCAGAGGTGGGTTCATCAAGGAAGAGCAGTTCTGGCTTGTGCAACAATGTACGGGCGAGTGCGAGGCGCTGCTGCATGCCCTTGCTATACGTGCTGACGAGATCATCAGCTCGCTCACTCAAATCAAACAGATCGAGGAGCAACGCCACCCGCTCGCTCGTCATATGTCGCGGTACGCCAAAGAGCAACGCATAGATCGACAGATTCTCGCGCCCAGTCAGTCGCCCCTCCAAGGCAGGAACTTCGGTCAATACCCCGGTGCGTTGGCGCAAGGCTGAACCTTGGGTTTGCGGATTCATACCTAATACTAGTGATGAACCAATGGTTGGATTGAGAACACCATTTAACAAGCGAATAGTTGTGGTTTTACCGGAGCCATTGTGCCCCAGGAAGCCAAAGATCTCGCCGCTATAAATGGTAAGATCAAGCTGATCCACGGCTGTCACGACACCAAAGCGGCGCGTGAGGTAGTTGGTTTCGATGACGGCATGGGTGGCCATGGAAAGAGATCCTTTTGGTAAGGAAGGGTTCAGAAAAGCAAAGATGAGAATGCGCGAGGCGAAGCGGCGAGGGTTTCACGTCATCGCATCCTCGCGTCCTCGCAAGCTTGTAAAGTAGCTACGAACCACACCTACGCTATTGTACCTTACAATGCGCCCAAAGCTCATCAGGCTTGTAGCGGATGCGACGGTCGTCACGTTGACATGTACTCCTCATACCGTAGAATGAAAACTATGAGTGAACTACCGTTGCACCGCAATACTGGCCTTGATCTCGTGCGTGCCACCGAAGCGGCGGCGCTGGCGGCGGCGCGCTGGATGGGCATGGGGCCACGGCGTGAGGCCGAACTTACCGCCGGATCCGCTATGGCTACGACGCTCAATAGCTTAGAGTTGGATGGCTATGTGGTGATTGGCGAAGAGGGGCGGCTGGGCGGCGTAGCAAGCCTACCAAGTGGCCATAGCGTTGGTACACGACGCGGCATCGCAGTGGATGTCCTCGCCGACCCAATTGATGGCCGTCGTCTTTTGGCACGCGGACGCACCGGAGCCGTCTCGGTCGCCGCCATTGCCACCCAGGGGAGCATGTGGTCGCCCCGTCCGGCGCTCTACATGGAGAAACTGGTGGTCAACCGCCATGTTGCTCCGGCACTCGTGCCAGAATGCCTCAGTGCCCCAGCGGCTTGGACCTTGGGGTTGATTGCGCGTACCACGGGCAAGCCAGTCCGCGACCTCGTGGTCTTTGTGCTTGAACGGCCCCGCCATGGCGATCTTATTGCCGAGATCCGCGCAGCGGGGGCGCGGGTGATGCTGGCAGACGACGGGGACATTGCGGGCGCGGTCTTGGCCGCATCGCCCGACGGCCCGATTGATGCGCTGATGGGCATTGGCGGGGCGGCAGAAGGACTCACGGCAGCCTGCGCGGTACGCGCCTTAGGCGGGGGCATGTTGGCCCGTCTAGCACCGCAAAGCATTGACGAGCGCGACGCAATTCTGGAAACTGGGCTCGATCCGGACCGCATCATGCGCTGTAGTGATCTCGTTGCCTCCAACCAGATCTTCTTTGTCGCCACCGGCATCACCGACGGGCCACTGCTTCAGGGGGTACGCTTCCTTGGCGACCGTGCCACCACCAATTCGCTCGTCCTCCGCAGCGAAACGCGCACCCGCCGCATCATTATTGCCGAGCATCTCTTGGAGGAGGCAGAGATATAAGGGAAGCAGAAATTGTTACGTATCCCAGCAGCCTGTCATGCTGAATAGTCCATGGGCGAGCATCGTAGTGCCGACG
>NZ_NQWI01000320.1 GCF_002532535.1 Candidatus Viridilinea mediisalina | reverse complement strand
TAACACAAGTGCAAAACGTTCATTGACATATTGACCGAAATCGAGAAATAAAATAACACGATAACTACGTGTAATAAGAAAGTAATAAAGGGCGCATGGGGAATGCCTGGGCTCTCAGAGGCGAAGAAGGACGTGATAAGCTGCGAAAAGTCATGGGTAGGTGCAAATAACCATTAATCCGTGAATCTCCGAATGGGGCAACCCGGCCATTAGCAATAGTGGTCATCCTATTTATAGGAAGCAAACCCGCTGAACTGAAACATCTAAGTAGGCGGAGGAAAAGAAAACAAAAGTGATTCCCATAGTAGCGGCGAGCGAACAGGGAACAGCCTAAACCAATATTGTTTCGGCAATATTGGGGTTGTAGGACCGACATAATTATTATTAATACGAAGTGGAAGCATTTGGAAAGTTGCATCACAGAGGGTGACAATCCCGTACATGCAAGTATGATAATAAGGTTGGTATCCTGAGTAGCGCGGAACACGAGAAATTCTGTGTGAATCAGCCGGGACCATCCGGTAAGGCTAAATACTCCTGAGAGACCGATAGTGAACCAGTACCGTGAGGGAAAGGTGAAAAGCACCCCGAACAGGGGAGTGAAATAGTACCTGAAACCGTGCGCCTACAAGCGGTCGGAGCCAATT
>NZ_NQWI01000024.1 GCF_002532535.1 Candidatus Viridilinea mediisalina | reverse complement strand
CCCATGCTACAATGCGACAGATTGAACAGGAGGAGAACACCATGAGCTTACCGATGATTGGTCTTGAGAAGGAAGGCTACCTCCGGGGCCACGCTGATGGCCACGCTGATGGTCACGCCAAGGGCCACGCCAAGGGCCACGCCGAGGGTCAGCAGCAGTTAGTGCTACGCCTCCTCAAGCGCAAGGTTGGCCCGTTGAGTGATGCGCTTGAAGCGCAGGTTGTAGCACTCTCGCCATCGCTCCTCCTCAGCCTGAGTGAAGCCCTGCTTGACTTTACGACCAGCGCAGATCTGCAGGCATGGCTTCAGGAGCATGCGTAAGCGAAGCAGAAATTGTTACGTATCCCAGCAGCCTCTCATGCTGAATAGTCCATGGGCGGGCATCGTAGTGCCGACTTTAGTCGGCTTCCCATCGCTGCCAAAGACCTAAGCCGACTAATGGTCTTCCAGAAATTAATCCGGTGTCGCGGCACGGGCTAGACCTGATAGATATGCCAGATCTGCGAGGTCTGGTTAGCGGATTATTTACTGGAACACCATAAGTCGGCACTACCTACGGTCTCTCAGGATGACAAAACAATGGGGCAATGAACAACATCCGCTTCCCTTAGTCGGCTTCCCATCGCTGCCAAAGACCTCAGCCGACTAACGTCGGCACTACACTTTGCGCCTTTGCGCCTTTGCGCGAGCTTATGTGCAAGGTATTGCCCCTAGCCCTCAAACATGTCGCGCATGCCCTCTTTGCTCCGCCCCTTCCCTTTGCGCTTCCCCATCCCCGCCAGCGCCTCCTGCGCCGCTCGCACTGCGTTCAACTCCAGTAGCCGCGCCAAGACTTCGTCGCGTACCGCGTCGGGCCAACGGTAGCGGTAGGGCTTCTTTTTGCTGCCCCAACTCTCTTCGTCAATCGCGTAGTCCAACAGAAATTCGCACTCCGTTGCGAGATCGTCCCAGCCATAGGCCGCCAGCACCGCCCGATCCATCGCGCTGTGGAGTTCGCGTAGCCGCACAATTGCTCCCTCCTGCTCATACGGGTCGTGGAAGCGGTTGTAGGTTTTGGTTAGCCCTTCGTTGCGCTCGACCATCAGCGCCGCCCGATATTCGTAGTAGGCCTGGCCCGCCGCCTCTAACCCCGCATGCGCCTCCCAGCCCTGCGGGAAGGGGAAGGTCTCGAAGCAGTCGGAGGGGGTGTAGCGCAGTCCGTCGCCGAGCGATGAGGCGAAGAAGCGTGCCCAGATTTCGTGGGTGTGCGACTGGAGGGCGCAGAAGGCGGCGTAGGTGGTGAGGGGGAAGATGACTGTAGCATCAGAATAAACTAATCCTGTGCTCAAGAAAACAAAGGAGATATGTTGGCTAACACGAGAACATGCTAAAACCCGATGCATCCCTTCAATAGCTGCATATAAATCTTTTGAATGTCTTGCAAAACGCCAATAGATCTGTGCAGCACTACTATAATTAGACTTACTCGAAGCTGCTGATGCCAGACGCAGAGATTTTACCTTTGTATCTACAATCTTCATCAAATCGGGCCAATTGGTACGGCACTCCTCTTCACTACGCTCACCAAAGTTGATCACATAGCGGTGATGGCTGTGGCTAGGACTCGTGTTAATCTCTTCACCCCCGATGTACGGAAAGATGACCTTGCTATTGTCGGGATTCTCTGCAATCAACCGATGCATCTCTGCAATTGGCGTAGAGACCTCTGCTCTATCGGTATCGTTGAAGAGAAAGCCAACGCCATCCACCTTTGTGCCATTGAAACTCTTGAGGCGATTTGCCTGTAGCGGTTTAGGATCACTATGCTCCCCGGTATGAAAAAGAAATGCCGTAATCCGCTCAACCTGCCGATGATCAAGCATTGGCGGCATGAGAGCAGCGCCCTTGGCAATATGGATAACACTCACAATCACTGCTGCCATGCCAGGCCATTTGAGTCGGCGATCAGCTCGGTAGATTGTGCCGCCATGCTCGCAGATCCAGCGCAGACCGCTGTTGCGTGTATCGCCCTGGGCAATCGTATTGGTCGCAATCAGCCCCAACGCGCCCTCCTGACGAATCAGGTTGAAGCCGCGCCGGAAGAAGTGGGCCACCAGATCACATTTGCCACCGCTTTCAGGGTGAATTTCTCGCAGCCATTCGGTGTATCCATTCAGATTGGCTTCTACAATCGCAACACTGCCCGCAAACGGCGGATTGCCCATCACAGCATCAAAGCCCGCGTTGGCGCGCTGAAAGACCTCGGGGAACTCAATCTCCCAGTGGAAGGGGACGAGCGGCAGGTCGGCGTGGCGCCACTCCTCAAGGCGGGCCTGGTGCGCTGCGCTCCGTTCGGCGCGCACATCCTCGGCGTAGGCGAGGCGCTGCGCTTCGCGCTCTTTGGGCTTGCTGCCCGCGAAGAAGGCGGCCAGCACTAGGTCGCCATAGAGCCGCACGCGGCTCAGGGCGTCTTGCGCCGCGCCCCAGAGCGTATGCAGCGCCACGTCGCTCTGCGCTGCGGTGGCGTGGCGGATCTGGCTGCGTAGCTCTGCCGCCTGCTGCACCTGGCTGCGGATCGTGCTGGTGTAGAAGTCGTCTTGCAGCGCCGCGCCGCCCGTCTGCCAATGGAAGCGCTCGATCTGCGCCTGCTGCAAGCCGACGAGCGAATCGCCGTGGCGCAGCGCGTGGTCCACAAAGGTGAAGGGCTCCTCTTTGGCGAGCGTCACCAGCCAGAGCGAGACCTTGGCCAAGTCTACCGCAACGGGATTCTTGTCAACGCCGTAGAGGCAGCGCTGCGCCACCAGCCGCCGCGCCAGGAGCAGTTCATCGTCGTGGGCGGCCAGCGGCGGGCGGGCGGCGTGGGCATGCCAGGCCGCGAGCAGCGCCTCGGCCAACTGGCGGCACGCCTCGACGAGAAAGGCGCCCGAACCCATCGCCGGGTCGCAGAGCTTGAGTTCGAGGATCTGCGCCGGGCGCGGCGGGCGGCCATCAGCCGTGTGGAGCCGTTCGAGCAGCGGCGCAAGCGTCGTGCGGACAATCGGCTCGGTCAGCGCACGCGGCGTATAGTGCGAACCGGAGCGCCGCCGCTCGGCGCTCGGCTGAAGCACCAGGCCACCGGGCGGTACGAGATCGGGGGTGGCCGCCTGATCAACTAGCGGCAGCAGCGCCGCATGCAGATCGGCAATCGTCTGCGCCGCCTGCACGCTCTTCGCCACCCCCTCAGCCACCTTGCGCTCCGTCGCGCTCTGGAGCCAACGGAGGCGCTGGGCGGGCGGCGTCTGGAGCAACTCCTCCAGATTGATCGTCGTCGGCGCGCCGCTGCGCTTCGCGGCGCGGATGGCCAGCGACTGCCCACGCGCCGTCTCGAGGCGAAAGCCCATCATCGTCTCATAGACCGAGCCAAGCTGTTCGACATCGAGCGCCCGGTAGGAGATACGCTCGCCATCGAGGAGCAGCAACTTCTCGAGCGCCAGCAGCACCACCCCATCGGGCACGCGTGGCGGCACGAGGCGCTGCTGCTGCTGACGCGGCAGACTACTCGTGCGCCCCTCCAAAAAGGGGAAGCGGTCGGGATCGAAGAGGACACCGTGGCGGCGTGGCAGGCGCAAATCGCCCGCCTCAACGCCATCGTAGATCATCCGAAAGAGCATCACCACCTGGGCCCACGCGCCAAAACGCTGATCCATCGTATCGGGATAGAGCGCGGCATCCTCACGCAGCCGCTCATAGAGCGCGGCCAGGCCATAGCTCCGCAGAAAGGTCTCATCAGCGGGCAGCAGATCGCGCTCCTCGGCATAGCGCAGAAAGACGAGACGCAGCACCACCGTCAGCAGCCCGCGATAGACGAGATCGGGATCATCGCGCAGCACCTCACGCAGCAGCGTACCATTCGATTCGGCGTGGGCCGTCTGGAAGCCACGCACCAGCGCATAGAGGGCGTGCAGCACCTGCTCGGCGAGGCGCTCACTCACCTCATTCTGAAACTTCCGGCTCTCCTCAAGCAGCGCCGCCAGCCGTTCGGCACGCGGCAGCGCCAGCAGCCGCTGCTCACTGAGCAGCAGACGCAGCGCCGCCACCAGCGGCCTACCGGCGGTCTGCACCATCTCCGCCAGACGAAAATCGAGCCAGCCGGAACTCTCGCCACGCGGCGCCGAGACGAGGCGCAGCGTCGTACCATTGCAGAGCAACCCAGCGCCCACGCCGGTCTGACGCAGCAGCCGCTCCATACGCCCGTGGGGCGAAGCGGGCAACTGACCAGCGCCAGCCGCCACCTGATCCAAATCCTGACCAGGCGGCAAGAGCAGCACCAACAACTGCCATGGCGGGGCACCAGGCGCAGGATCGCGCTCGCGCACCGCCAGATCGGGAGCGAGCGTCTCACCATACTCCAGCAGCGTCACCTGCAGCTCCGGCGGCAGCGGGGCATCAGCGACAGCGCTGCCAGCATAACCCTGGGCGACAAAACTCCAGCCCAGCACCTCACGGGCAAACTGAAAGAAATCGGCAAGGCGCGGCTGCCCCTCCGGCGCAGCGGGATCACAGCAGGCCAACAAGAGCCGCTGACCAGCAATATCATGCTGCGGCAAGAGCGCCCCGGCGCGCACCAGAGCCGGCGCCGAAACGACCAACCCCGTCGGGCGGAGAAAACCGAGCCATTCCAGGTGAGCAGCAAGCGCAGAGTTGAGCATAGGGAAGATCCGCTAGGCTAGTGTCGCAAAAGAGCGCAGAGAGAGGTGAAAGTATAGCTATTTCGTTCTGAAACTACTCATCCATGTTGGGAGGATGGGCATAGAACGCGTTGATCAGGGTACGCAGATTGACCACACCGGAGCGATTGAGGTCAAGCGTATCTACCGTTACACGACCAGTTGGCGTAAGGCCAATGATCAAGAGTCCATCAGCACTCCAAGCAAAATGCTCATGCCAATGATCACGGCGCGGATTGTAGAGAGGAACCAGTTCACCACTGAGGGCATCAACTGCTTCCACACGGTCGTACTTATAGTTATTGCAGCCCTGACATGCCAGAGCAAGATTGTCTAGGCTCTGTGTTCCTCCTTTTGCGCGTGGAATGATATGTTCAATAGAAAAGCGTTGCGTGGCATAGTGCGCCGGACTCAGGCAATATTCACAACGCTCACCAGCGCGTGCTGCCACCTGCCTGCGAACGATTTCACTAATACGAGGGGATTTAACCATAACGAGGCGCTTTGATCCCCAGCGTAGCCATCAGCGCCTGAACGCTCGTACTACGCAACTGGGCTAGGCTCTGGATCGCTTGTAGGCGCACCACATCAGAAGCTTCTGCCTTATTGGTAAGTGCAATAAGTTCTTGCAATTCATCAACACTAATAGTCTCGTTCTGGCGTCTAGCCACCAAATGATCAAAACGGGACTGCTCTTCTGGTGTAAGAGATGGGCGGTTGATCCGAAGCAGCAGATTCGTCTCAGTTTGATCTAAGCGTCGTGTAACACGTTGTTCGTGTAGCGCATTGACGCGCGCAGCAAAAGCAGCCAGTTCTTGGGCAGACAAGCGTTCGACCGCCTGTAGAAGCTGCTCGGTAGATAGTTCGATTGAGATACTACTCATGACACCATTCCTTTCCCCCCCCCTCAATTCGTCTCCGGCCACAAATAGACCAAGCCAACCGGCTCGATGCGCTGCGCCCGCACCTCATAGAAGGCGCGCACGCGCTGCGGCTCGTGCGCTAGGTCCTGTTCAAACGAGGCGAGGCGCTGCGCCCACGCCCGCTGATCCAGCTCAAACTGGCGCTTCTCCTCTTTGTCGAAGGCGAGCGTAAGCTGCTGATACTCCGTCTGGCTACGTTCAAGCTGCGTACGCACGCGGCGCGCCTGTTGTTCAATGGTGCGCTGGAGATCGTGCGCCTCCTGCTCGCCGCGTTGCCGCAACTTCTCGACCGCCGCAGCGGCAGCCTGGGTCGCACGGGGCAGCAAGAGCGGCAGCAGATCGGCGACATCACGGGCGGCACTAGCCAAGAGGCGCTGCTGCGTCACCGGGCTCGGCTGCTGCTGCGCCACCTGTTGCAGCGCAGCATCTAGTACCGCCAAGGTACGCTCCTCGCCATCACGTCCATAGGCGCTCAACGGCCCCCTGCGCTGCGTCGGATCAATCCAACGCGCCGTCACCATCACCAACTCCTCGTGCAGCCGCTCCGCCCCTTGGCCGTAGAGCGCCAAACGGCCCAGCAGCAGCACCCGTGGAATCGTGTCACTCGCGAGCAAGAGGCAGGCCCGCGATAGCTCCTCACTAAAGCCCTGGGCGCGAAAACGGGCCAAGAGGCGCTGCACCACCCGATGCTCCAGATGGAGATGCACCGTCGCATCGCTGAGCAGCCCGGCATCGGCAAAGACCACCGGACGGAGCGGCGCTTCACGCCGCCACTCGGTCACACTCTGCTTGGCCGTGCGCGGCACCCGCAGCGTATCGAGCGTCGCATGCCAACTCGGATCGGCGGCGGCCCGTTCGTGCAGCGCCGGCATCTGCCACGCTGGTTGACCATGCACCGCCTGTGTTGGCTGAAGCGGCGGAGCACCGAGCAACTCAAGTGCCGACGAGAGCGTCTGGCGAAACGCCAGCTCATCAAAGCCGGTCCACGCCTGCGACTTGGCCAAGAGCGACTGGCAACGGCTCACCTGTGCAAGCAGATCCTGCTCGCGTTCGCGCGCCGCCTCCAATTCATCAGCAACCCGCTGCATCTGTTGCGGCCCCAGACTGACCTGCGCCAACTCATCCAGCAGCGTCGCCACCTCACGATGGCGAATGCCCTGACGGAGCCGTCGTTCAACATCATCATCAATCACCTGCGCGAGGCTGCCCAACTCACGCTTAATCGTCTCCGTCTTGCGGACCAACACCTCCAGCACCCGATCCTCGGCGCGCTGCGGCAGCACAAAATAGTGGCAGCGCACCTCAGGTTCCGGCTGAAGCTTACGGTCAATCCGCCCATTACGCTGCTCAATGCGCCCCGGATTCCAGGGCAGATCGAAGTGGAAGAGATCGGCACAATGGGCCTGAAAATTGAGCCCCTCGCGGGCGGCGTCGGTCGCCAACAGAATACGGAGCGGATCGAGGGCGGGAGGGCTATTGAAGCGGCGCTGAATCTCCTGACGGCGCGTACTACTGGTCAAACCATCAATCACCTCAATGCGCTCCGCCGCCCGCTCACTCCCCTCAATCGCCTGCGAGAGCAGATTGAAAAGAAAACGCTTCGTCCCCTCACGATTCTCGGTGAAGATCAGGACACGGCGCTCATTCCAGCGCGGCGCGGGGCCACTCACCGGCATACCAAAGGGGGGCAGGTCGGGGCAAAGGTTCGCACGAATCCAATCGATCAAATAGGTCGTCTTCGCATCAGGCAGCGTACGATACTGTTCAGCAAGCTGGGCCATCTCATCCAGCAACTGCCGCTCCTGCTGGAGCAACGCGGCATCCTGTAGCGAACGGGGCAGCGCCGCCTCACTCGTCGCCGTCACCTCGGCAATCTCCGCCGCCTCCGCCGCCTCATCCTCAGCCGCACTCCACTGACTACGCTCATCATCGGCATCGGGCGGCTGGGTGAAGAGTTGGCCCTCACCCCCCGGCTCCTCGCTTGCAGAGAGGCTCGTGGGCAGCCCGGGATGGCCCTCACCCCCTACCCCCTTCGACAAGCGGCCCCTGAGCTTGTCGAAGGGCATGGCACCGCCTCTCCCACGTTGTGGGATCGGGGCGAAGGCAACGCCGCTCTCTTGCGCCTCTTTGCGCTCTTGCGCGGCCCACTCGCGTTCGACCGTCGCCCGATGCACCTTGAGGCTCCGCGCAAACGCCTCAAGCGAAGAGAGTAGCCGCTGCTGCAAGCCCACCGTCAGCAGACTGGCGGCCACCTGCGCGCGGCGCGGTGCCAGGGCAAAACGCTGCTCGCGCAGCGTACGGTAGGCATCGAGCAACTGCGACAGGCGCAACTCCGGCGCATTGGCGGGCAGATTATCCAGCACAATCCGTTCAACACGCCGAAGCGGAAAACCGCCCTGCACCGCCCGAATATCCTCCTTGAGCCGCCGCACCATCACCTCATCCAGGGCATGCTTGCCACTCACCTTCACCCCGCGGGTAAAGCGCAGCGGATCGAGCAACTCCAGCAGCGTCGCAAAGCTATTGGAATGGCCATTGTGCGGCGTCGCCGAGAGAAAGAGGCGATGCTCAAAGCGCCCAGCCAGATCGCGCACCGCCTTGGTAAAACCCGACTCAATCCCATAGCGCCCACCGGAAGCGGGTGCCGCATGGTGCGCCTCATCGAGCACCAGCAGACTGCCCGGCAGCAGACTGCCCAGCCACTCACGCAGCGGGTCCGCGTAGGTGGGATCGGCCAACAAATGGTGCGACACGAGAAAGCGGCTATGGGTACGCCACGGATTCACGCCAAAGCCACGCTCGCGGCGCATGCGCGCCAGATAGGCGCGGTCGAGCAGCACAAAGATGAGGCCAAAACGCTCCTCCAACTCCGCCTGCCACTGCTCCAACACCGAGGGCGGCGCCGCCACCACCACCGTACGCACCTTCTTACGCAGCAGCAACTCACGCACAATCAAGCCCGCCTCAATCGTCTTGCCCAGGCCGGTATCATCGGCGATAAAGAGATTCACCCGTGGCAGCCGCAACGCCTTACGCAGCGGCTCCATCTGATAGGCATCAATACGAATTCCCGCCCGAAAAGGCGCCTGAAAGAGCGTCGGATCGGTTGCCGTCACACAACTCCAGCGCAGCGTATGCAGAAACGCCGCAAAACGCAACGGCGGATCAAAACCACGTTGCGCCAGGTCGTGCCACCCCTCAGCGCGCAGAATCTGGCGATCCAGCTCACAATCCCACAAGACCTCAAGCGTCAAACCCTGGGCATCATCATCGGCGCAGGCCAAGCGCACGCGACAGGTCTGACCAGGCAGTGCCGGCGGCACCACCTGATCGACAAGCCACGTCCGCGCCCGCAGATACACCAACTGCCCCAGTTGCGGTAGCTCCAGCGGGAGTTCAAGCAACGACACTCTGATGCTCCTTGTACTAGGAAAGAATACAGAAACGAGAAAATAGAAAATAGACAGCAGGTCTAACCTCCAAACTATTTTCTATTTTCTCATTTCTATTTTCTCATTTCTGCATCCTGCTGCAACCACAGGGCATAGACCTGACTCTTCTGCAAGCCGAGTTCACGCGCCACCATCCGCGCCGCTGCGCTACCAGACTGCCCTTGGTCGCGCAGTACGCTCAGGCGTTGGAGAATCTCAGCCTCACTGGGCGCAACGCTATCGGCAGGTGTCGCCTGAAGCTTGGTGCGGTCACGTTTACGCTGGCCCACCTGACGGCCCTCAAGTACTAGGGTATACTCACCCCGGGGATTGTGCTGCTCAAAGTGGGCCACCAGTTCACTCAAACTACCGCGCCGCAACTCCTCAAAGCGTTTGGTTAACTCACTCGCCACAACCACACGGCGGTCACCGAGGATCGTCAAAAGATCCACAAGGCTCTCACGCAGGCGATGGGGCGTCTCGAAGCAGACCATCGTCATCGTAAAGTCGGCCATGGCGCTCACGAGCGCGCGGCGCTCGCTCGCTTGGCGCGGCAAAAAGCCCACATAGACAAAGCGATCACTCGGCAACCCCGAGGCAACCAGTGCCGCCAGCAGGGCACTCGGCCCCGGAATAGGGCTCACCGCAAAACCGGCCTCGATACAGGCACGCACCAACTCAAAGCCAGGATCGGCCAAAGCTGGGGTGCCCGCATCAGAGACCAGTGCTACATCACCGAGGGCCAGCGCGGCCAGAATATCAGCCTGGCGCGTCAGCTTATTATGCTCGTGGTACGCGATACAGGGCGTCGTAATCTCATAACGCTGCAACAAAATCCGCGTATGGCGCGTATCCTCAGCCGCAATCAGCCGCGCCTCACGCAGCACGCGCAGTGCGCGCAGCGTGAGATCCTCCAGGTTTCCAATCGGGGTTGCGACCAGAAAAAGCGTTCCCATGCCATGCCCTTAGAAGTTGTCTGAAAAGCTAGTGGGTACGTGCTGGAGTGCCGGCTTTAGCCGGCTGAAGCCGGCACTCCAACGCCAGTTCATAGACTTTTCAGACAGCCTCTTAACGCCCCACCGTGCGCCGCACCGAATCAACCGCGCCACGGGCCGCCGTGATGTAGCCACGGTAGACGCTGCCACGCCCAAAGATCAGCGGCGTAGCAATGGCAACCAGGATGAGCGCCGGGAGCCAGAAGAGTGCCCCAAAGAACTGGGCCAGCCACGCGAAGATCAGACCGCCACCAACCATCACATTGAGCAGCGCAATGCTGCCACGCTCGCCATAGGACTGCCCGATCAGTTCGCGCAAATTGCCGATCAGCAGCAATGCCCCCGCATAAGCCCCGAAGTGCATCACCAGACTGGTGTTGAGGAAGCGCATCACAAAGAAGATCGCCACCACCACCGCGATGATCGCCGCGATATAGAGGTAGATTGATTTGACATAGAAGCTACCGATGCGCGTGTAGCCGCTGCCGCCATTGTTGCCGTTATACATTGGAGTGTCCTTTCGCCTCGCTGGTTGTGTTTGCTACCGCTATGACGTAGGCCCACTCACAATTGTTGCAGCTTCGCTTTCTACCATTGCAGATTGTAGATTGCAGATTGCAGATTGCCGAACATGGCGTCCCAATGCAGATTGTAGATTGCAGATTGCAGATTGCCGAACATGGCGTCCCAACGAGCTTTCGCGTTCTTGCTCATGCGGCACGTTCAACGGTAGTTGGGATTACTCATCAAAGACCGCCCGCACCCGAAACATCCCCGCAGCCTGATCGGGCGCATTCGCCAGCACCTCCTCGCGGCTGAGCGCACCCGTCACCAGATCGGGGCGCAGCACACTACTCAACCCGGTCACTTGGGCCGTTGCTTCAACCCCAGTAACATCAACCTCCTGCAACAGCTCAATATACTCCAGGATATTAGAGAGTTGGCTCTGCATCAACTCCAACTCTTCATCACTCAAACGCATCCGGGCCAATTGGGCCACATGGGCAACTTCTTGGATTGAAAGGGCCATGGGGACTCCTCCTTAGGGGTTGCTCTATAATCTTTCGAGGATGCGTGAGGCGAAGCTGCGCGCCCTCGCGTCCTCGCGTCCTCGCATGCTCGCGTCCTCGCGTCCTCGCGTCCTCGCGTCCTCGCGTCCTCGCATGCTCGCGTCCTCGCCTCCTCGCATGCTCGCGTCCTCGCGTCCTCGCCTCCTCGCCTCCTCGCGTCCTCGCGTCCTCGCCTCCTCGCGTCCTCGCCTCCTCGCGTCCTCGCCTCCTCGCGTCCTCGCCTCCTCTTAGCTTATAACCAAACCAAACTCACAAAAGGCACCAACGAACTCACACGCACCCACTTGACCGCCCGGCATGCCCGCGTAATCCGTGCTGCGTCCGCACTGCGGAGATTGGGCATAATCCAGAGGCCCAGCGGAAGTAGCACACAGACCAGCAAGAGCAAAGCGTACCAGAATGAGACCAACTGCAAGCCGAGCGGCAACAGGGTACTGAGCAGGGCCAGCAGCAATAGTCCTTGCACCAAGCTGAGCGCATGGGGCAAGCCCAAATAGATCGCCGTGGTCACAATCCCGGCATCGCGGTCGCCCGCGTAATCCTCCACAGTGTACAACACTTCTTGCGCCAGCGAGTAGAGCATGCTGCTCAGGGCAACCAACCAGACCAACAGCGTGGGGCCGGCGGCCAGCAGAGCTCCATAGAACAAAATCGAACTATTCAGGTAGGCAATACTCAGGTTGCCCAGCAGGACGGTACGCTTGAGCCAGAGCGAGTAGGCTGCCGTGAGCATCAGATTAAAGCCAACGAGAACTTGCAACGCTAGGGGCAGCCAGAGCGCCAAACTAAGCACCGTTGCCACAAGCACCATACCCACAGAGCGAGCCGCCCCAGGGCTCACCAACTTGGCTGGCAGAAAGCGGGTCGGCTTATTGCGCCGATCCAATTCAAGATCAACATAATCATTGATAACAAAACCAAAGCTAACAATCGCCATCAACGCAAGCAGAGCCAACCATGTAACGGAGCCATCCTGCGGGCCATCCATGCTACTGAGCATACTCCCCAGCAGGGCATAGAGTACCGCTTGGAGTGCAACATGGGGGCGGAGGAACGTGATCAGATACCAAGCCATGTTCGGCAATCTACAATCTGCAATCTGCAATCTGCAATCTACAATCTACAATCTGCAATCTACAATCTACAATCTACAATCTGCAATCTACAATCTGCAATCTGCAATCTGCAATCTACAATCTACAATCTACAATCTGCAATCTACAATCTACAATCTGCAATCTGCAATCTACAATCTGCAATCTGCAATCTACAAATAGTCAGTGCGGCTCTGCCGCCAGACAAAGGCAAAGCGTTGCAGGGCTGCGACTTGGGTAAGGATAGCCAGGCTCACCAGGGCGACCGTCAGCCAACCAGAGAGCATACCAAACGCTAGAATGATAACGCGCCCGGGGCGTTCAATGATGCCCCCACGCCCATCAAAACCCAACGTTTCGGCACGCGCACGGATATAGCTGGTCAGCAGCGAGCCATGTGAGGCAATGAAGATCAGCAGTGCATAGAGCGGGCTAAAGGCGCTCGTATGCAGGTAGGTATAGAGCAGCAGGCCAAAAAAGACCAACATCTCAGAGTAGCGATCAATCGTTGAGTCGAGAAAAGCCCCAAAGGGGCGCACCAGCCCTTTGCTGCGCGCTACAGCCCCATCAACCATATCGAAGGCACTAGCAAAGAGAAAGAGCAACCCAGCCCAGCCAAGCAACCCTTGGGCCAATAACCAGACCACAATGCAGGTGAGCAAGAGGCTCATGAGCGTAAAAAAGTCGGGAGTGACTTGCACCTTACCCAACAGCGAGAGCGCAGCCCGTTCGCTAAGGCTGCGAATTTTCTCTTCTAGCTTTCTCGATACCATTAGAAAACTCTTTTTGTTCCGTGTGGGCGGCTTTGCCGCCCACACGGAACAAAAAATAGGTTGGGTGTGATCAAAATCAACCCTTCGATACGAAAGGGGAGCGCGCGGGAACCTGGTTCCCGCGCACACCCTACCTACACATGTTGGTTACACCCAAATGGGTTGAAGGGCGCAGCCCCACCTTATACCAATTACCCTTGAGCATGCCGCATTATCAAGAATGCTAAAGCCCATTGGAACGCCATGTTCGGCAATCTGCAATCTACAATCGTAAATGGTATTACTCACGCGCCAAGCGATCATAGAGTTCTTGCAGTTGTTCGTCGCTAAAGAGGGTGATCGTCAGACGCAACTCGCGTTCGTTGCGCGTAAATTGCACGGGGGTAGCCAGCATTGCTTCAAACATGCGTTGCGTTGCCTCATCGTCGGGCGCAGGGCGGTTGCTTGGGGTGGGGGGACGCGAGGAGCGGGCAGTAGGCGCTGGTGCTGCGGCGTTTGGCGCACGCTCACGCAGATTGGCAAGTGCGCCCTCAAGCGGCGCACCCTCCACAACACGCTCGGCCAATTGCTCGGTTTCGCGCAGGTTCAGCCCAAGGGTCAGGGTCCGTTCAAGCAACTCATCCTGTTGCTGGCCATCCTCCACGCGCAGCAGCGCTTGGGCTTGGGCCAGGCCAATGCTGCCACTGAGCAGGGCAGCACGCACACCAGGGGCAAGCTGCTTACTCTGGAGCAACTCAGCCAAACGCTCCGTCTCGCGCACCGAGAAGTCGCGGCGCAACAGCAGTTCGAGCGCGACATGCTGCTCATCGGGCTGCTCAAAGCGCAGCAGCGCCCGCCCGTGGCCCGCACTGATCGCGCCATCGAGCAGGGCTTGGCGAGCGTTGGGGGCCAAACGAATAAGCCGGCGCGTATTGACCACCGCCACACGACTCTTACCCACCCGTTGGGCAATCTTGTCATCACTCAGCCCAAACTCATCCTTGAGCGTCTGGTAGGCCATTGCCTCTTCAAGCGCATTGAGGTCGGCCCGTTGCACATTCTCAACCAGGGCCAACTCAAGCAATTGCTGCGGCGTCGTATGCTTCACCAGGGCGGGGACATCCTCTAGCCCGGCCAGTTGGGCCGCACGCCAGCGTCGTTCGCCCGCAATCAGTTCATAGCCCCCGGCGGCATCTTCGCTCACAATGATCGGCTGGATCAGGCCATGTTCACGGATCGAAGCGGCCAACTCATCAAGCGCCTGTTGATCAAACTGGGTACGTGGCTGGCTACGATTCGCCCGGATAGCCCCAACGGGAAGCTGGCGCACCACTGCACGCTCAGGCGCATCACCGCTGGCCATGAGCGCATCAAGGCCACTGCCAAGCCCACGGCGGCGCATACTCATAGGGATCGCTCCTCGCGCTGCAGCAGTTCATCGGTCAAGGCGGCATAGGCGCGCGCACCACGACTCTGCGGATCATACTCATTGATCATCTGCCCATGGCTCGGTGCTTCCGAAAGGCGCACACTACGGGGAATGAGCGTCTTGAAGATCAGGCGCGGAAAGTGGCGCTGAACCTCATGCACTACCTGTTGCGCCAGATTGGTCCGGCCATCGTACATGGTCATCACCACACCCGCAATCCGGAGGGTTGGATTAAGCCGTTCGCGCACCCGGTCGAGCGTCGTCTTGAGTTGGGCCAAGCCTTCAAGCGCCAGATACTCGCACTGCAGCGGGATAATGACACTATCAGCGGCACGCAGGGCATTAATCGTCAGGATGCCAAGGGAGGGGGGGCAATCGAGCAGGACATAGTCATAGGAGGCCCGTAGCGGTGCAAGCGCATCCAACAGGCGTCGTTCACGCCGTTCGGCATTGGTCAGATCCACCGCCGCCCCAGCCAAATCCTGGTCAGCGGGGACAAGATCGAGCCGGGTGCGGCCACTCATCTGAATAGTCTCAGACGCATGAGCCGTCTCCATCAACAGATCATACGTCGTATTGTCCAACGTATCTTTAGCCAAACCCAAGCTCGTCGTCGCATTACCTTGGGGATCGCAATCCACCAAAAGGACGCGCAGACCACGGTTCGCCAACTCACCGGCCACACTCACAGCGGTAGTCGTCTTACCAACGCCGCCCTTCTGATTAGCCAACGCGATCGTATGGGCCAGTTTGCTCTGGGTTGTCTCTTGCACCGCTCCTACCTAACTCTTAGAGGCTGTCTGAAAAGTCTATGAACTGGTGTTGGAGTGCCGGCTTTAGCCGGCTAAAGCCGGCACTCCAGTGTGTGCCAACTGGCTTTTCAGACAGCTTCTTAGGGATGATTTCAGAAACGCGAAAGGTTGCTTTACGAGGATGCGTGAGGCGAAGAGGCGCGAGCTGCGCGTCCTCGCATCCTCGCATCCTCGCAAACGGTAAAGTAGCTACAAACCATCCCTTAGCGTTATTAATACACGAAATACTCAACCGTACTTCACTCCCCCCATTTGCTCTGCGGCAGCGCCGCTGGTGAGGTATAGATCGGCACAGGGGCACCAAGGGTGATCCCTTCAAGCGTGAGCGGGCAGAGATAGGCGTACATCTCGACCCCAGAGGCGAGCGCTTGACGCATGGCGCGGGCGAAGGCCGGATCAACGTCTTCATCGGGGACGAGAGCCTGAGCCGCGTGGCGCTGAATGATGAACACGACCGCACAACGTTGACCACTGCGCGCCATTTGGGCGAGGAGTTCAAGATGCTTGCGGGCCCGTTCACTCGGCGCATCAGGGAAATAGGCCAAACTCTCCACCACTTTGCCTACCGATTTCACCTCAAGGATGCATGTATGCAAGCCTTCACCCAAGCGGAAATCGAAGCGATGGTTGCCAATCGTCGCTTCACGCTGCATCCGATGGTAGCGTGCAAACTGGGGCAAAGCACCGTGTGTTAGTGCCGCAACGACGAGCCGATTGGGTAGTTGGGTATCGAGCGAAACCAATTCAGCGCCACTATAGACCCCCACCACCTGAAACATCGTCTTCCGTCCCAATTCATCGCGGGGGGCCAGGATCAGGCGCGCACCGGGAACCAGCAGATCAAGCAGCCTGCCCCGGTCGGCCAAATGGGCCCGCACCAAACGCTCATTGATCCGCGCCTCAACCAACAACTGATTAGGCCGAGCCACAAAGGTAGCCTCGGTCAATGGCCCGCTTGCAATCAATGGTACGCGAATGATCATAAGAGTATTGAACAATCCGCATCATCACTAACACTACAACTCATTGGGACACCATGTTCGGCAATCTACAATCTACAATCTACAATCTACAATCTACAATCTACAATCTACAATCTACAATCTACAATCTACAATCTACAATCGGAAACGGTATTATAGCATGGAGTTATTTGCTACCCCACTTCGGCAAGCGCGTCCGCAGCCGGGCCATCACCGACTGCGAGCGACATACGGGCAACTGGGCGGGTTGCAATGATCGTAATGTCGTCGTGAGGTTCGGCGTTGCCAGCAAATTCGAGGACAGACCTGATGATCTGTTCAACCATTTCAAAGACTTCGAGGTCTGGCGGGAGGGCCGCAACCAGCGCTTCGAGCTGTTCAAAGCCATAGATCTGCCCAAGATCGTTATGGGCCTCAACGATGCCATCGCTGAGCAAAATCAGCGTATCGCCGGGGGCCAGGGGGATCGTAACTTCCTGGTAGAAACTGCTGAGGGGGGTACCAATGGGCAAGCCGCCCACTTCAATGAAGCTACAGCCTACCGGTTCAGCGGGGGCACGGCGGGCCAGCAGCGGAGCGATCATGCCGGCATTCGCAATCGTGACCGAGCGGGCATCGGCGCTGAAGACGGCCACCATAATGGCCGCGTTCATATGATTGGCTTGCAGCCGTGGCCGCAACGCTTCATGCAGAGCTTTGAGCATCGCCGCTGGATGATCGAGGAAGTGGGCCTGCGATTCAAGTGTGGAACTGGTGAGCGCCATAAGCAGGGCGGCAGCCACCCCTTTGCCCGAAATATCGCCAATGGCAACGGCGGCGCGCCCATCGGGCAGCGCCATATAGCTATAGAAGTCGCCGCCAACCTCACTGGCGGGCAGCGAGCGCCCGTAGATACTGAGCAACTCACTGCGCCAAGGCGGCACTGCTGGCAGCAGCCCTTGCTGGATGTCACGGGCGAGAGCCAAGCCGCTCCGCAGCCGTTCATTCTGCTCTTCGATCTTACGCTGGCTCTTCTGTAGCCGTTCGGCCATTGCGTTGAACGTCGTTGCCAAATGGCCTAATTCGTCCACCGAGGCCACCTCAATGCGATGGTTAAGCTGACCCTCAGCGAGGGCATTGGCACCCGCCGAGAGTTTACCGATGGGCTCGACGATGCGACGAGCTTGGTGGAAGGCCCATGTGAGGGCTAAGATGCCCACGAGGGCAACGAGGCCAGCGAGCAACAAGACACTGCGATAGACCTCCACAAAGAGTTCGCTGGTGGGCTGTTCAACCACTACCGACCAACTGGCCGCATTTACCGGCGCAACGGGCGAGCGGGCACCAATCATCTGTTGGTCATCACCACCGATGTAACGCCCGACGGTTGTACCTTGCTCAAAAATCGGGCTGAGATCACGCGGTGCTTGCCAACCCAGCGTTCCATCATTGAGCAACATCTGCTGTTGGGGATCAACCAGAAACGCCACCTTACCCGTGCCCTGCACTGTCAGGCGTAGAATCTGCTCGATGCGAGCGGCGCTCACTTCAGCCACCAGGACGCCAATAATCTGGTTGCCCTGCAGATCACGGATGGGGATGACAACCATGAAGATGGGGCGTCCACCCACACTCGTCGTAATACTACTGCGCCCGCCTTGGCCCACATTCAGCGCCGCACTGATCAGTGCCTCAGGGAGGCTATTGGGCTGGGGGCCTTGATTGACGAGTTGGTCGCTACTGGCCCATACAATCCGTTCACCTTCGCCATTCAGCACCGTGATGGTACGCAGATCGGGTGAACTGACCGCTAAACGTTGCGCTGCCGTAAGCAGATCAGCAGCAGATTGGTCAGTCTGCAACTCACGCCCGGCGCGCAGCAAAATCTGTTCAATATCGTAGAGAAAAGAGGCAATCGAGCCAGAGATCTGGTCAGCCAGCGCTTGCTGACTCGCCAACGCATTACGCTGCTGCACTTGGAAGAGCGTCCCAATCAGCAGAGCCCCTACCAGCATGAGCGGTAAGGTTGAGGAAACAAGGTAAGACCAGCGTAAGCGGTCGGTGATGCTCATACGGCTACGGGCCTGGAATAGCATCGTCGGATGTCTCCGCTTTGCACCTGATACTTAGTGATGGTTTCAGAAGAGCGCAAGGTTGCTTTCCCATCCTGCGAGGATGCGTGAGGCGAAGCTGCGCGGGCTTCGCTTCTTCGCTTCTTCGCGTCCTCGCATCCTAGCAAGCGGCAACGTAGTCTGAAACCATCCCTTAAGGTAAATCCATCGGCACAGCCCGTTCGGTGGCCGGATCAAGTTCAAGCAGATCGCGGAACATCCAGCCGGTGATGTCCGTCGTTTCAATAGCAAACCAATCGTCGCGTTGACTATGGAGGGTAACGGTCACCCCTGCTTCCATCGTGCCAACAATCGCAAAACTCGTCCCTGGCCCAGCGCGAACATTAGCAGCACGCACCACTGTCGCAACGAGCGGGCGCGGAGTCGGGGTGAGCGTAGGGGTGAACGTGGGGGCCGGCGTGGGACTCGGCGTAATGGGCGTCACACTCGGCAAGCGCGGCAGTGTAGGCACTGGCGTTGGGCGCTCAGGCAGAGCCGCTTCGAGATCACCACATGCGGCCAAGATCAGCGCCAAGCTTATGGTCACAATGACCAGACGAAGTGGAATACGATAATCCATAGTCAGCAGGGGGGGCGTGAGAACTCAAGTTCCCCCGCAGCCCTGCAACGAGCCAGGGTGTGGGGCAATGCCCATACGCAGTACGCTACGCCTTCCGGCGGGGGTTCGGGGGATGCGTAGCCTCCCCCGAAGAAAAAAACAGCAGCCTCTTAGGGCGGTAGCCCTACACGTAATGCCTATGGGAGCAATTAGATAAAAAAACACGCGCCCGTGCAAAAAAAGGCACGGGCGCTCATCCAAATGGTCGGGGCGAGAGGATTTGAACCTCCGACCTCCGCGACCCGAACGCGGCGCTCTACCGGGCTGAGCCACGCCCCGACAAGGTTGTTTGCGCTGGTGCCATAAACTATGGCATGTGCCGAAGGTGGGAGTCGAACCCACACGGGTGATTAGCCCAACGGTTTTTGAGACCGCCGCGTCTGCCATTCCGCCACTTCGGCGCGACGGCGCTCATTATAGCAGCTTGCTCTAGGAGCGTCAAATGACGCGGTGACGCGGTGGCTGAGCCTGTCGAAGCCACCGCGGGGCCGCCTGCCAACTCAGGACTTCTTCGCGTTAACAAATTCTTCGGAGCGCCTACGCCGCCCCCGCACCCGCGCCAAACCTCAACGCAGGTTGCCATGCTCATCGTAGCGGCCTTTGAGATCGTTGGGGGCGTCGTTCTCCAGCATCTCGACTTCAGTCACAAAGGCGGCACGTTCGATGATCTGAGCCGCTACTGGCGATGTCAGCAAAAAGAAGACAATCAGCGCCAGCATCTTTGCTGTGGCCAATGGATCCGCATGGTAGAGCCCAACCCCCAGCAATACCCCGATCACCCCGATCGTCCCGGCTTTGCCTGCCGAGTGGCCCCGGGTGTAGACATCGGGTAGGCGCAATAGCCCGAACGAAGAGAGTAGCATGAAAAAGACGCCCATGAGACAGAGAATGAAGGTAATGGTCTCTAGGATGGTCATCAATTGCCACCTTTCTCGATATAACGGGCCAGCGCGACGGTACCTAGGAAGCCGAGTACCGCAACGACGAGTACCGCATCAACGAGCAAATTCTGATCCACAATGATTGCATAGAGGGCAATCAGGGCAACCGTATGGATCATCACGAGGTCAAAGGCCATGGCCCGATCAGGAATACTCGGGCCGAGCAGCAGCCGTCCTGTCGTCATTGCCAGGGAGATGGCCGTGAGGGCCAACAATCCATTCATGAGCATTTCAAAGAGAGGGGACATGGTGGAACCTTTGGGGGTTAGGGAGAACCATGTCCTCCCTAACCCTCTAGGAGGGCTTGTAAACCAATCATGCCTTGCTAGGAGGCTTCAGAGGCTATCTGAAAATAGTGGGCACACGTTGGAGTGCCGGCTTTAGCCGGCTAAAGCCGACACTCCAACGCCAGTTCATAGACTGTTCAGACAGCCTCTCAGGGACCTAAAGCGCCCCGCTAGGGAAACAACTCCAACACCCGTCGTTCAAAGTTCTGCTTAATGTCATCCCGTAGCGCATCGGGGTCTTGGATGTCGATACAATGGACATAGAGCGTGCTGCGATCAGCCGAGACATCCATCGAGACGGTGCCGGGGGTGAGGGTGATCAGGTTGGAGAGAACGGTGATCCCGATTTCGCTGCGTACATCCAGCGGGATGGCGATAATGCCAGGGTTGATGTTGAGCCGAGGGCGCAACAGGATCCGCGCCACATCAATATTGGCCTTGAGGATGCTCCAGAAGGCAAAGTTGGTGAAACTCAACAACTTCCAGACGCGCTGCGGGTATTGGCCAATATCCTGCTTGCGCTGCAAGCGCACCGTCTCGACAACCTGTTCGCGAATGGCCCGCTGACTCAGCGTGATGATCCCAAAGCCAAGCAGAAAGCCCACCAAGAAGTCGCTAAAGGTGAAACTCTGCTGGAGGGTCATCCATGTAATGGCCAAAAAGAAGTTGAGTGTAAGCACATGGATCTCCTTCTAACGCAGGGCCAGATCAACAACCGCTTCGCAGCCATTGCTCCCACAGACACTGCTGATATAGGCCGCTCGGTCGAAGAGTTGCGCCCCCGCCATTTGGCTATAATCCACCAAACCACCCGCACCAATCCCCAAGGCGAAACTGATGATCACCAGGATGGCACCGGGCCAGAGCAACCCCGGCGTAACACGCGGGAGTTTGCTCATGTCGCCGTAAGATTTCTTCCAAAAGACCTCATTCCAGATCTTGAGCATGGAGAAGAAGGTGAGGATGCCGGTAAAGGCGGCTACCACGCTGATCAGCAGGGCACCCTGGTTGATCCCCGCTTGCAACAGGGCCAGTTTGCCGAAGAATCCGCTCATGGGTGGAATGCCGGCCAGTGAGAGGATGCCCAAGAACCAGAAGATGGACAGTAGCGGCTCACGCCGTGCAATGCCCCCCATCTTCTTCAGGTCGCCGGTGCCATAGACCTGCTCGGCGGCACCGCCAATGAAGAAGAGCGCCGTCTTGACAATCATGACGTGAGCCGTAAAGAGCAATCCAGCAGCCAGGCCAATTGCGCTGGCGAGGCCCAGCCCCATCAGCGAATAGCCTATCTGGCTGATAATATGGAAGCTAAGAATCCGCCGCACGTTCATTTGGGCCATAGCGCCAAACACGCCCACCACCATGGTCAAGCCTGCCACAGCAAGAACGAAGGGCGCAAGGCGGATCAACTCATCCTGCAGCACCAAGCCAAGCACGCGGTAGAGCGAATAGGCGCCCACTTTGGTGAGCAGGCCGCTGAAGATGGCAGTTACCGCCACAGGGGGCGTATGGTAACTGGTTGGCAACCAGAAGAAGAGCGGCAGAATCGCCGCCTTGCCGCCATAGGCAAAGAAGAAGAGACAGGCAATAACGGTCACGATGCCTGGATTGGTAACGCTGCTCATGCGCTCGGCAACGTGGGCCATGTTGAGGCTGCCCACTGTGCCATAGATCAATCCACAGGCGACCAAGAAGGCGGTGCTGCCAAAAAGGTTCAGTACCACATACTTGAGCCCGCCCTCCAGTTGAGGCCGCGAGCCGCCCAGAGTCATCAGGCCAAATGAGGCGAGCAAGAGAATCTCGAACCAGACATAGAGGTTAAAGATGTCGCCCGTCAGGAAGGCACCACTCACGCCGAGCAGCAGCAGCAGCAACAACGGATAGTAGAAGAAGTTCTCGTAGCCAGGATCGAGCGATGCGAAGCTATAGCTCACCGTAACCAGCATGAGCAGTGTGGCCACGCAGAGCATCAACGCACTCGCCCCATCAGCAACGAGCGTAACACCGAAGGGAGCTTCCCAACCAGCCCCCTGGGTAACCTGAATGCCTTCATTGCCCACAACCCAAAGCAGCCAGATGCTATAGATCAGGTTGAAGATGATACTGGCCAGCACGATCACACGCGCAACCATGCGCGTCTTGTCCCGTGCAAAGAGCAGGGCCAGTGCGGATGCCAACATCGGCGAAATGAGCGGGAGAAAGAGGTGATTTGCCATGAGTTTAGAGCCTATCTGTCGTGGCCATATCGTCGAGGTCGTCACTCTTGACCGCCTGGGTCGCCCGGTAGGCGAGGGCGATAATGAAGGCGGTGATGCCAAAGCTAATCACGATAGCTGTCAGGATGAGCGCCTGCACCAGTGGATCGGCGGTGCCCGGTGCCACTGCGCCAGTCTCATAATCCACAATCGGTGGTGCCCCGCGCCGCACCCCGCCATCACCCATCGTAAACATCAAGAGGTGCGCTCCGTGGGCGAGGAGGATGAGGCCGAGAATCAGCTTGATCACACTGCGGCGCAGCATGAGGAAGATAGCACCGGCAAAGAGTGATCCGATTGCAATCGAGAGCAGAAAGATCATGACTGTTCCTATTTCCGCAGTTACGTTTGCGCTATTTCCTACTTCCTACTTCCTAAACACCTACACCCTAGGAGCGCCCGCTTCAGGCTCTTCGTCATCCTCCATGTCAAGGGGGAAGAGATCAGGTTCTTCGGAGAGCAGCAGTGCGATCTTGGTGGTAACGGCAATGACCGTCAGGAATACGCCTACATCAAAGGCAACCGGGGTGCCCATGGTGCCCACGCCAGGGATTGGTGCGGACATCCAGAAGGCGGCCATGAAGGGCATCCCGAAGAAGAGGGCGGGCATGCTCCAGACCACCGCAATGAGGATGCCGATGCTGGCGAGGGTAAGGTAGTTGACCCTGATTACATCACGGGCATAGGTTGGCCCAAAGGCGATCATCTGCATAATGATCGCCGAGGAAGCAACCAACCCGCCAATGAAGCCACCACCGGGCAGGTTGTGGCCGCGGATCAGCATAAAGACCGAGAGCAGCAGCAGCAGCGGCATCATAAGGCGCGAGACGGTGCGGAGGACAATGGAATCGTAGTTGACAGTTTTACTCATGGCATATTCTCCTTCGCCTTGCCAACTGGCGTACTGCTGTCCCCTTCATGAGCAGCATTGCCCGTCAGAAAGCCCGCTTCACCAGGCAGAATGGTTTGCAATGTACGACCACTAGGACGAACATCGTTGCGCTGTTTACGGAAGCGCAGCAGCCCAAAGATGGCGAGGACGGCCACAAAGAGTACTACAATCTCGCCGAGCGTATCAAGGCTGCGGAAGTCTACCAGGATCACGTTGACCACATTGGCCCCTTTGCCGCCGGGCACGCTCTGTTCGAGGTAGTAGGGGGCCAGGGGTTGGAAGAGGGTCGTACTGACTGAGGCAAGTACCAAGCCGCTCATCAAGACCCCAAAGCACACGGCGATCACCGCGTCGCGCCAGCGCACCCATGTGGGCGAGAAGTTGCGAAAGCGCGCCGGCATCACCGAGAAGAGGAAGAGCAGAAAGACGGTCGAGAGGACCTCAATGAGCAATTGGGTGAGCGCGAGATCGGCGGCGCTAAAGAGGACAAAGACCAGCGCCATCATGGCCCCAACCATGCTCACCGCAATAATCGCCCCTAAGCGCGAACGTGCAGTAATAGTTGCAATCACCCCTACCGGAATGAGTCCAATAACGACCACTTCATAGAAGTAGAAGGTATCGTTCTGGATGGTACGCACATCGCCCAAGCCATAGAAGATGAAGGGTATGCCGACAAACACAAAGAAGGCCAGCACCGTGTAGAGGACGTAGGTGCGTAAGCGCCCCGATTGAATCTGGCGGGTCATGCCGGTAGCCACCGCCAGCATACCCTCAATCAGGCGGTCGAAGAGTTGGGCACCGCTAATCGAGGCTATGATGCGTTGCGAGGCCAGGCGGCGCTCTTGGGTTGCCAGCGCACCACCAATAACAATCGCGCCCAAACTGAGCAATAGCGCCTGGTTGATCCCACCATAGAGGTAGAGATCAAACGTAAAGCTCTGGCCATAGACGGCTGAAGCCGCCGGGCTGAGGAAGGTACTTACCAAGGGCAGCGCGAAGGGCAGCAGGATCGAGAGCAGGGCCGGAATTGCCGGGCTGATCAGCATCGCCAGCTTGGGATCATGGACGTTACGCTGCAACACATCGGGATGGGCGGTGCCAAGGAAGGCATTCTTGAAGAAGCGCCACGCCGCAATGATATAGCAGATTGCGGCTACCATAATGGCGGCCAAGCCAACCATCGGCCACGGAGCGGCAAGGTTGCTCTCTAAAGCAGCCTTCAGAGCCCACTCCTTGGCCACAAAGCCAAGCATAATCGGGATGCCCATCTGCGAGAGCAGCGCAATGCCCACAATCACCATGGTGCGCGGCATCAGCCTCCGCAGTTCACCGAGGCGATTCAGATCGCGCGTGCCGGTCTCGTGATCAATAATGCCGGCAGTCATAAAGAGGGCCGACTTGTAGAGCGCGTGGGCCAAAATGAGCGTAACCAGCGCTTCAGCGCCATACTTGCCCCCAAGCCCAATCATTAGCACAAGGCCACCAAGCTGGCTGAGGGTGGTGTAGGCCAAGAGCGCCTTAATATCGTACTGGCGGAAGGCGACGAAGGCACCGAAGGCGAAGGTGAAGCCTCCCACCGCAACCAGAGTATAATTCCAGATAGGCGTATCACCAAACCCAGGGGCCATGCGGGCGAGCAGGTAGACCCCAGCCTTGACCATGGTGGCCGAATGGAGGAAGGCGCTGGCGGGGGTAGGCGCTTGCATCGCCCCTGGCAACCAGAAGTGGAAAGGAAACTGGGCCGACTTGGTGAAGGCCCCTAGGAAGACGAAGGCCATCGCCGGGCCATAGAGCGACGTCTGGGCAATCTGGCTACCTGCCGCCAGCATCGTATCAAAGTTATAGGCTTGATCGGCGGGTACCCCCACCTGCTGCGCGGCAGCACCGAGCATCAGCAGGCCCACAAGCAGGGCCAAGCCCCCAAAGCCCGTGACCAACAACGAATGTTGCGCTCCACGGCGCGCATCGGGATAATCATGCTTATAGCCAATCAGCAAGTAGCTCGTGACCGACGTGAGTTCCCAGAAGACGAACATGGTCAGCACGTTACCGGCCAGCACGACACCAAGCATGGCCCCCATGAAGAGAAACATATAGACCAGGAAACGCCCAAGTCCGATGTCCTTCTCCATGTAGGCACCGGCATAGCCCACAATCAATGTTCCAATGCCAGTGATAATCAATCCAAAGAGCAGGCTCAGGCCATCAAGGCTAAAGCGCAACTCTAGGCCCAGGGCAGGTACCCATGAGAGCGTCTCAACAATTGGCGGGCCACCCACCACCGTTGGAATCTGGGTGCAAAGCACCACAAAGAGCGCAAATGGCAGCAGGGCGAGCCCCCACCCCACCAGTGCGCGTGGTTCGCGGCGGGCCAACAGGCCCAGAGGCGACGTAGCGAACGCAAACAGTACCATGGATAAGAGCATAGTGCTTCCCTGCGGGTATGCTACCGGACGCAGCCAAACCAAGCCCCAATGGTCTTGGGACGATCTGCATCAATCTTCTCTGCCCGTCATTGCCGTAACTTTGGGATTTTTTTCATTATACTACACTTTTTCGGTATCACTTTGCAACAGTTGAGGTCTCAGCTATGTCTTATTTGTCTCATCGTGTGCTCCTGCGTGTTTGGATGCTGCTGTTGTTGCTTGGCGCTACCCTGGGGTTAAGCGCCTGTGAGACGACCTTGCCGCCCGAACGAACCCTTGAAGTGACCATTACGGAAGCTGGTTACGAACCAGCGCGGCTGGAGGCCCAAGTGGGCGAGATGGTGATCATTCGTCTGCGGAACCGTGACACCATTGGCCAAAATCTCAACCTTGAGTTGCCCACAGGCACGCGCTTCATTGCGGCAGATGTGGGGGTTGATGCGCTCATGAGTTTCCCAGCGCGTCATGCGGGCACGTTTCGTTTCTATACTTCGGTGCAGGATCGTGAGGCGGAAGGTGTCTTGGTTATTCACGGGGAGTGATCAAGTGGATCAAATTCGAGGATGCGTGAGGCGAAGAGGCGAGGGCTTCGCGTCCTCGCGTCCTCTTGCGAGGATGCGTGAGGCGAAGAGGCGAGGGCTTCGCGTCCTCGCGTCCTCGCGTCCTCGCATCCTCGCAAGCTGTAAAGCGGCTACGAACCTTTCCCTAGCATCCATTCTCGCCACGGCGGTGGCGCAGCAAAGCTTGCCCTCCCGTTACCACGAGTGTGATCACGGTGAGCGGAATAACAAAGGTAATCATGGCGGTGCTGTAGGCGGGCAGGGCGTCATGTTGGGTGGCGGCCAGCACGAGGTAGGTCGTATAGGCGATATAGTAGCCAAAGAAGAGCGCCCCCTCCCAACGGGCAATGGTCATGCCGCTGAAGAAGATGGGCAAACATGCAATCGTGGCGGCCAGCATGACGGGCATGTCAAAGTTGATCACCGAGGTTGGCACATTCAAGCCGCCGGGGGTGACGAGCGAGGCGATGCCGACAATGCAGAGAACATTGAAGATACTGCTGCCAATCGCATTACCAATGGCGATGTCCCGTTCGTTGCGTAGGGTGGCAACCACCGAGGTGACCACTTCGGGCAGTGAGGTACCTGCGGCGACAATGGTAAGGCCAATGATGACATCGCTCACACCGAGGGCACGCGCAAGGCCAACCGCACCATCCACAAGCCAACGTGAGCCGAGAACCAAGAGGCCCAAGCCACCCACAAGCAGGGTCAGGTTGAGCATGAGGGTACGCAGGCTGCGATCAGTCGTTGGATCGCGGCCCCCCGCCTCAGCCTCAGCGGCGGCGGTCTCACGCAGGCTACTGATCACCGACCATGCAACATAGATAATGATCCCAAGGGTCAGGATGAGCCCATCAATGATCCCAATCGTGCCATCGAGAGCCATAAAGAACATCATGAACGAGACGACTATCAGGATGGGTACTTCGCGGCGTACCAGTTGGATCGAGACGATCAGCGGGGCAACGAGGGCGCACGTGCCCAAAACAAAGAGGATATTGAAAATATTGCTGCCGACTACATTCCCAATGGCAAGATCAGAGGCACCAGTGAGCCCGGCTTGGACACTCACAGCCAACTCGGGGGCGCTTGTCCCAAAGGCCACAACGGTCAGGCCAATCACCAGGGGCGAAATACCGGCAATCGCTGCGAGCGCCGAAGAACCACGTACCAGCAATTCGCCCCCCAGCGTCAGCAGTACCAGCCCAGCAATGAGGAGTCCAATGGTTACCGGATCCATAGGTTTGTTTGCTTCCTTACTTTCCCGAAGCGCGTTGTTGGTTCGGGTTAGCACCTTCACCGCCAACCCGAACTAACAACGTGCAATAGGCAAACAAAGAGACCACCACGGCCTCGGTCGTGGTGGTCTCGCCATGCGTACCATACCAGGGCACGTTCGCGGCACCGGGGGCACAAGCCCCGTAATGACGATACCGCGTCTCGCTCGTGAGCGAGTGGCTACTCCCCTACCTTGCGAGGGAGTATAGCGGTGCCTCAATAAGCTTGTCAAGTGAAGTTTTTCACTCTAGGCTTAGGGAAGGGGTGGAGCATTGCTGCCAATTTAGAAGCTATCTGGAAAGCTAGTTGGCACGCGTTGGAGTGCCGGCTTTAGCCGGCTGAAGCCGGCACTCCAACGCCAGTTCATAGACTTTTCAGACAGCCGCTTAGCGCAATTCCAACGCCTTCTCATTAAAGAGCGCCTCCGCCTGTTCAATAGCATCCTCTGGAGTCGCGCTACCCGTCCAGATGGCTTCAACCGCTTGGCTCACCGACTCCCACATGGCTGCAATGAATTCATTGTTGGGTAGCGGCTTTCCCTGTTCAGTTTGGGCAAGGAAGCCAGCAATGATCGGGTCATCGGCCATTTGGGCTTGGGCCTCAAGGTTGGCCGGTACCTGCCGATTGACCTCAGCCAAGCGCAGTTGGACTTCAGGCGTGCCGTAGAACTTCATCAGTTCGACGGCTGCCGCAGGCTCGTGGGCATTATGGGCGAGCATGAGCATGTTGACCTGCACAAAGGGCGCACCCGGCTGGCCGGAACTGCTCACGACCGGAATGGTCGCTAGGCCCACATCAATCCCGGCGGCCACATACTCCTCAACAGCCGCGAGGTCTTGCAGAATGATCGCCGCATTGCCCTCCCGGAAGAGCGTGTCGGCCATGGTGGCATCAAGCTCTTGGGGCATAATCGTACTCAATTCGGCAATCAGTTGGCCCGCCGCGAGCCCTTCAGGGCTATTGATGCCCGTGGTTCCATTGGGGTTCACCAAGCTCACCCCCGCCCCTTGCCACCAGGCTGCCGAGGCGTGAACATCGCCGCGCCCATTGTAGACAAAGAGGTAACGCTCGTCGGTGTTGAACTCGCGGGCCAGGGCGATCAATTCATCGGTATCCTGGGGCAACTCCTCTGTGCTGATCAGATCACGGTTGTAAATCAAGGTCAGCGTCTGGAGTGACTCAGGCACGCCCCAGGTCTGAGCCTCAAAGCTCAAGCCATTCACCGCCACCGGGCTAAAATTCGCCCGCAAGTAGTCATCATCAATACCCCGACGATTGACCGGCTGAATCAACATGGCCAACACATTCTTCCCAATCTGGTCGTTCGTCCAGGCAACAATGTCCGGCCCCTGATCATCCGGCACTGCGGCCAGCAAGGCCTCATGCATGTCGTCTGCCACACGCACGAACTCAATCTCGGCATTGTTAGCTGCACCATACTCATTGAAGAGCGCTTCAATCGTAGTGTAGTATTCGCCCTCCCAATTGTGCCAAATCGTAATCGTCACCGGATCGGGGACTGCCGTTGGCGGCGCTGGGGTAGGCTGCTCTGGCGTCGCATCCTCCGAGGAAGCATCTGCATCTGCGGGGGTCTCGGCATCTGGCGCATCAGGTTCGGTGGTTGGCGGGACATCAACCACCGGCGGCGGCGTCTGGCCACCACAGGCAGCCAGCAGCAGCGCAACCAGCGCCATGAGGGTCATGAGTGAAACAAAGCGTTTCATGAAATACTCCTTCTATGTTACTCTATTGGAGGGGCGGTGGGAGAACTCAGTTCTGCCACGCCCTCAAGCAGAGGGTGCGGTGGGAGAACCCGGTTCTCCCACACCCTCCAAATCTTGAACAGAGAGTGCGGTGGGAGAACCCGGTTCTGCCACGCCCTCAAGCAGAGGGTGCGGTAGGAGAACCCGGTTCTCCCACACCCTCAAATGCGGTTCATGGGCAAACAAAACATTTGCTCCTAAAGCCACGAATAGAGCTTTGGGATGCCCTGGATGGCCCTCACCCCCTACCCCTCTCCCACGTGGTGGGAGAGGGGCGAAGGCACCGCAGTTTTCTTGCGTTCCTTTACGCTCTTTTGCGGCATCGTTCCCTGTTCCTCTGTTCCCTGTTCCTCTGTTCCCTGTTCCCTGTTCTCTGTTCCTCTGTTCTTCCTACCGATTCTCTGCCAGCAACTGGCGCAACACGTACTGCAAGATCCCGCCGTGGATGTAGTACTGGATCTCCTGGGGGGTATCAATGCGAGCCAGCGCTTGGAACGCTTTGGTGCTACCGTCGCTGGCAGTCGTGTGAATGGTGAGGGTGCGCCCGGTGGCGAAGCCGCTGGCAATCGCATCGGCAAGCCCGACGATGTTGTAGATCTCGGTGCCACTCAGCCCCAGGCTCTCGGCGCTCTGACCGGGTAGGAACTGGAGCGGCAGGATGCCCATACCAACCAAGTTGGAGCGATGGATGCGCTCGTAGCTCTCGGCGATAACCGCCTTGATGCCTTGGAGGTATGGCCCTTTGGCGGCCCAGTCACGCGAGGAGCCAGAGCCATACTCTTTGCCCGCGATGATCAGCAGGGGGGTACCGTCGGCCTTGTAGCGCATAGCCGCATCGTAGAGCGGCAGCACTTCGCCGGTGGGCAAGTAGGGCGCAAAGCCGCCTTCGGTGCCCGGGGCCAGCTTGTTGCGTAGGCGCACGTTGGCAAAGGTGCCGCGCACCATGACCTCATCGTTGCCGCGCCGCGACCCATAGCTGTTGAAGTCCTTCGTCTCAACGCTGCGTTCCAACAGATACTTGCCTGCGGGCGAACTAGCCTTGATGCTCCCAGCCGGGCTGATATGGTCGGTGGTGATACTATCGCCCAAGACGGCCAGCACACGCGCCCCCTGGATCTCAGCAACCGCCGTGGGTGCCTCAGCGCTCATCCCCTCGAAATAGGGCGGACGACGCACATAGGTACTCGCCCCATCCCAAGCGAAGCGGTCGCCGGCGGGCACCGCAATCTGCTGCCACTGTTCATCGCCCTCAAAGACCGAAGCATAGCTACGCTGGAACATCTCGGACTTAATGGCCGTACTCATCACCTGCTGCACCTCAGCCTGGCTCGGCCAGATGTCGCGCAGGAAGATGGGCTGACCATTGGCCCCAGTGCCCAATGGCTCGTTATGCAAATCAATATCCACCCGTCCGGCCAGGGCATAGGCCACCACCAGCGGGGGACTCATGAGGAAATTGGCCTTCACTTCGCTCTGGACGCGCCCCTCGAAGTTGCGATTACCCGAAAGCACCGAAGCAACCACAAGGTTGCCCTGCTCAATCGCCGCACTCACCTCCACCGGCAACGGGCCAGAATTGCCGATACAAGTCGTACAGCCATAGCCCACCGTATTGAAACGCAGCTTATCGAGGTAGGGCGTCAAGCCAGCCTGATCGAGATACTCCGTCACCACCTTCGAGCCAGGCGCAAGCGAAGGCTTGACCCAGGCTTGGGTCTGGAGGCCCGCCTCAACCGCCTTCTTGGCCACAAGGCCAGCGGCGAGCATCACCGAGGGGTTGGAGGTATTGGTACAACTGGTAATCGCCGCAATCACAACCGAACCGTGGTGCAACTCATGCTCCTCCTGCTCCAACGTGAGCGTTGCGGTGGACTGGAGCGCAGCGGGTTCAGGGCTGCCCTTGGGGCTCAGGATCGCGGGCAGGGCCGAGCCAAAGACTGGCGCAACATTACCAAGGGTAATGCGATCCTGCGGACGGCGCGGCCCAGCGACACTAGGTTCAACCGTACTCAGATCAAGCTCTAAGATGGCGCTATACTCCGCTTGAGGCGTATCGGCATCATGGAAAAGCCCTTGGGTCTTCATATAGGCTTCCACAAGCGCAATCCGCTCCTCACTGCGACCCGAGAAACGCAAATAGCGCAGAGTCTCTTCGTCCACCGGGAAGATACCACAGGTCGCACCATACTCAGGGGCCATATTAGCAATCGTGGCGCGGTCGGCCAGAGGCAGAGCAGCGAGGCCCGGGCCAAAGAACTCAACAAACTTGCCAACAACGCCAAACTTACGCAGTTGCTCGGTGACAGTCAGCACCAGATCGGTCGCAGTGGTACCTTCGGGCAACGTCCCAAAGAGCTTAAAGCCCACCACTTGCGGAATCAGCATCGAAACCGGCTGGCCAAGCATAGCGGCCTCAGCCTCAATCCCACCGACACCCCAACCGAGAACACCAACACCATTAATCATAGTCGTATGGCTATCGGTACCCACAAGCGTATCGGGGTAGGCTTGAACCGAGCCAGTAGCACGAGGATTCTCATCGCTCGTAAAGACCACGCGGGCCAAATATTCAAGGTTGACCTGATGCACAATCCCATTACCAGGGGGAACAACCTTAAAATTCTGGAAAGCGGTCTGGCCCCAACGCAAAAAGGCATAGCGCTCTTTATTACGTTCAAACTCCAATTCCTTATTGATCAACAGGGCCGTAGCGGAGCCAAAGGCATCCACCTGCACCGAATGGTCAATCACCAACTCAACAGGCTGGAGGGGATTAATGAGCGCGGGGTCGCCACCCATCGTAGCCATCGCATCACGCATTGCGGCGAGGTCAACCACACATGGCACGCCGGTAAAATCTTGCAGAATCACCCGCGCGGGCGTAAACGCAACCTCCTTATCCGGTTCAGCCTGAGCATCCCAATTGGCCAACGCCCGAATATCATCAGCCGTCACCGAGCGCCCATTTTCGTTCCGCAACAAATTTTCAAGCAAAATTCGCAACGAATAGGGCAAACGGCTCAAATTAACGCCATGCTGAATTAAGGCATCCAAACGGAAAATCTCGTACGCACGTTCACCGACCTGGAGGGTCGCACGGGCCCCAAAACTATTCGTCATACCACATCTCCTCGTAGCTGCAACGGGCCAGATCATGAGTCGCTCAATTATAGCACGCACCGTGGTAAGAAGAGAAAATTATCGTGTTTTTGGCTTTGATACTAAATCATCCTCTGCACGTACCAAGCCCTGTGCTACAATAAGGGTAGCTATGTGCAACGCGGCAATGTTGCCGCACCAATACGAAACTACCATGGGCTGGCCGTTACGCCAGAAATGAGGGATGCAGATGAGACTTGAGCGCTTTACCGAGAAGGCGCAGGATGCGTTTCAGAACGCCCAGGAGATTATGCAAGAGCAGCATCACACTCAGTTGGATGTGGAGCATGTCTTTCTGGCGATGTTGCGCCAACGTGATGGCGTTACTGCGCGGGCTTTGATGCGCCTGAATGTTGACCCGGAGTTGATTGCTCAACGGGTTGAACGTGAGCTTGAAAAGTCGCCGAAGGTCTATGGCCAGTATGGTTTCAGTAATCAGGTCTATGTTACGCCGCGCACCCAGCGCTTGGTGAAACGGGCTGAAGATGAGGCTAATCGGCTTGATGATAAGTATGTGGGCATTGACCACCTGCTGATTGCGTTGAGTGGTGAGCGTGAGGGGGCTTCGGCCCGGATTCTGCATAGTTTCCATGTTGACCAAGAACGGCTCTATCAGGCGCTTCTCGAAATCCGTGGCTCGCAGCGCTCTGATGATCCTGGGGCCGAGAGCCGCTATGAGATTCTGGAGAAGTATTCGACCGATCTGACCCAGTTGGCTCAGGATGGCGCACTCGATCCGGTGATTGGGCGTGAGTCGGAGATTATACGTGTGATTCGGATTCTCTCGCGCCGTACTAAGAATAATCCTGTGCTCGTTGGCGAGACGGGTGTCGGGAAGACGGCGGTGGCTGAAGGTTTGGCCCAACGGCTCACGACCGGCGATGTGCCGCCGACGCTGCGCGACCGCAAGTTGCTGGCGCTTGATCTCGCTGGTATGGTTGCTGGCTCGAAGTTCCGGGGCGAATTTGAGGAGCGCCTCAAGGCGGTGATGGATGAAGTACGCAATGCGAAGGGCAAGGTCATCCTTTTCATTGATGAACTTCATACCGTGGTTGGTGCGGGTGCCGCCGCTGGCAGCATTGATGCCAGCAATATGCTCAAGCCGGCCCTGAGCCGCGGTGAGATTCAGGTGGTTGGCGCTACAACTATCGATGAATACCGTAAGCATATTGAAAAAGATGCCGCCCTCGAACGACGCTTTAGTCCGGTCTTTGTTGAAGAACCTGATCAAGATACGACGATTGAGATGCTGCGTGGCTTGCGTAAACGCTATGAAGATCACCACCAGTTGACGATTAGCGATGATGCGCTCAGTGCTGCGGTGCAACTGTCGAGCCGCTATATCAACGACCGCTTCCTGCCCGATAAGGCAATTGACCTGATTGATGAGGCGAGCGCCAAGCTGCGGATTGACATCTTTGCGATGCCGCCAGCCCTGAAGGCTAAAGAGGCCGAGTTGCGTCAACTGCAACACGAAGAGGAGGAGGCCGGGGCGCGCCGCGAGTATGAACGCGCCGCGATGCTGCGCTCGCGCTTCCTTGCGCTTCAGACCGCCTTCGAGCAGGAGCGCACGGCGTGGCTCACTTCAGCCAACCTCGACGAAATTGTAGATGATGAAGATGTCGCCCAGATTGTCTCAAGTTGGACGGGGGTGCCAGTCAGTCGCATGCTCGAAACCGAGCGCGAAAAACTGGTACAAATGGAAGAGCGGCTCCACGAGCGGGTGATTGGTCAGCACGAAGCGGTTGTAGCCCTCTCCGACGCCATCCGCCGCGCCCGCAGCGGTCTGCGCGATCCACGGCGGCCCATTGGCAGCTTTATCTTCGTGGGGCCAACCGGGGTTGGCAAGACGGAACTGGCCAAAGCGCTCGCCGAGTTCATGTTCGATAGCGAAGAGGCCATGACCCGCGTGGACATGAGTGAATTCCAGGAGCGTCATACCGTCAGCCGCCTGATTGGCGCCCCGCCGGGCTATGTTGGCTACGACGAGGGCGGCCAGCTCACCGAGAGCATCCGCCGCCGTCCCTACCAGGTCGTCCTCTTCGACGAGATCGAAAAGGCACACGCCGATGTCTTCAACGCGCTGCTCCAGGTACTCGACGACGGACGGCTCACCGATGGCCACGGGCGCACGGTGGACTTCCGCAATGCGGTGATCATTATGACCAGCAATGCGGGCACGGAACACCTCCAAGGGGGCGGCATTGGTTTTGCCACCAAACTAAAGCCCAGCGATGCCAAACAGGTTGACCTGAAGGAAGCGCGGCGCAAAGTGGACGATGCGCTCAAGCAAGCCTTCCGGCCCGAATTCCTCAACCGCATTGATGACATCGTCCTCTTCCACCCGCTCAGCATGGAGGATCTGACGCGCATCATCGATCTCCAGGTAGGTGAGTTGGTGCTGCGGCTGCACGAGCAAAAGATCACCCTCAGCCTAACCCAAGCCGCCAAAGAGCATCTGGTGATCGAGGGGTTCAACCCGGTCTACGGGGCGCGCCCGTTGCGCCGCACCGTGCAACGCCTAATTGAAACCCCGATCTCACGCGAATTGCTGCGGGGTGGCTTCAAAGCCGGTGATACGATTGAAGTTGACCTCGAACAGGGCGAACTGGTCTTTCACCGAGGTGGTGTGATTGCCATCGAGAGCAAATCCCCCGCCGAGCCGTTGGGGGCGTAGGGTTCCTTTCAGGTACAGAGTTTTTGCAGAGATACAGAGGGTTGCACCACAGAGGCACAGAGAACACCGAGGAGGAAGTGCCAACCACCATTGTAGATTGGCACTCCTTCCGTTAGCATCTCTGTGCCCTTCTGAAAGCCCTCTGCTTCATACCAATTACCCTTGAACATGCCGCATGATCAAGAACACGAAAGCCCATTGGGAAGCCATGTTCGGCAATCTACAATCTACAATCTGCAATCTACAATCGTAAATGGTCTCAGAAGAATCAAGGCCAGCATGGATGCGCAGTCTGTCAATCCCAAGCATAGAATGACAATTATCGGCGTTATGGGAGATGGACAAGTTCACGGCTATAATCCTCATGCCTACGAACTAGGAACTTTAATCGCACTCGCAGGCTTTGTCCTCTTAACAGGCGGAGGGGCTGGAGTAATGCATCTAGCCTCGCAAGGGGCCCACGATGCGGGTGGCTTAGTCGTGGGCATTCTACCTTCTGAGCATGAGACAGATCCCAAATTCATTCAAGGCCGTTACCCTAATCCTTACGTCCATATCCCAATCTTTACTGGAATGGGAGATGCCAGAAATGTCATAAATGTTACGTCTTCAGATGTTGTGGTTGCGCTATGTGGTGGCGCAGGCACCCTGTCCGAGATTGCTCTAGCACTAAAAGCTGGAAAGCATGTAATTATACTAGACTGGCCCGATCTAACATTACCAGATTCTTGTCCTAACCATTTAGTTCATTATGTTGACGATGCCCAGTCAGCATTAGAAAAAATCACAGAAATTCAGGCTTTTAAAACATCCTATTCATAGTAGTATTCAATTGGTTTTGCGCCCCAAAGCATGTTATAATTGTAGCATTAGATCATTATCACGTTGCTTGTGTACCTCACGAAAACTATAGGCCAATGCATGAACCTGCTGATCTTGAATTAGTGTTACGTCGCAAAGACGCCCTGCGTTACGGGGTGGAATTGCGTTTGAACCTGCCCGGCAGTGAGGCGGAGGTGCGTCCGTTGGGACAGCATGTGGTGAGTGTGGCGTTTGATCCACAGACGTTGCTCGCACAGATGCCCGATCCGGTGGCCTATGGGCAGGCGCTCACACAGATGCTCTTTGCCGATGCGTCGCTGGTGAGCGCCTTTGCGGCAGCCCGCGCTGCCGCGCAGAGTCAGGGTTGCTCGCTACGTCTGCGGCTTGCTATTGCTGCCGATGCGTCGGAGTTGCATGCCTTACACTGGGAGACGCTGCACGATCCGCAATACGATCAGGTATTGGCACTGAGTGAGCAGGTGTTGCTGACGCGCTCACTGGCGAGTACCGATTGGCAGCCAGTAAAGTTGCGTGCGAAAGGGACGTTGCGCGCCTTGGTGGTGATTGCCAACCCCGTTGGCCTTACTACCTACAACTTGGTACCACTTGATGTGGCGCAGGAGCGTGAAGTGGCGCTGCGTGGCTTGGCTGGCATCACAACGACGGTGTTGGCAGAGGCGACGCAGGCAACGCTGAATTTGATGATCGCGCAGTTACGCGAGGGCTACGACATCTGCTACATCATTGCCCACGGACTGCTGGTGGATGATGAGCCCTATCTCTTCTTGGCTGATGAGCAGGGTGAGGTGACGCGGGTGGCGGGGCGGGAGTTGAGTGAGCGCATGGCCGATCTGCCTGCCCGCCCCCGACTGGTGCTGCTGGCAAGTTGTCAGAGTGCTGGTGCTGGCACGCCTGCGGCGTTGGCTGCCCTTGGCCCGCGTTTGGCGCTGGCGGGTATTCCGGCGGTATTGGCGATGCAGGGCTTGTTGGCAATGGACACCAATGCACGCTTTACGCCCGCCTTCTTCCGCGAGTTGCAGCGCGACGGACGGGTTGATCGTGCACTGGCTGCGGCGCGGCAGGAGTTGAGCCAACAGAACGATTGGTGGCAACCTGCGCTCTTTACACGCCT
Organism: Candidatus Viridilinea mediisalina; assembly: GCF_002532535.1. Classification (GTDB taxonomy): domain Bacteria; phylum Chloroflexota; class Chloroflexia; order Chloroflexales; family Chloroflexaceae; genus Viridilinea; species Viridilinea mediisalina. The sequence continues at coordinate 21,414 of NZ_NQWI01000024.1, read as the reverse complement.
ACGCAGCGGGCGCATCTGGTACGAGCCGGGCTTTGATCCCAACGATTTTGCCAAGTGGCCAGCACTGATACGCAGTATTGAGCGGGGCAAATGTACGCCCATCCTCGGCCCGGGCCTGCTTGAGGGTCTGCTCGGTTCCACCCGCGATATGGCGCAGCGCCTCGCTGAAAAACATCACTTTCCGCTCGCCCCCAACGCCCGCGATGATCTGCCCCAGGTGGCCCAATACCTCGCGGTCAACCAGGCGGTGGATTTTATGCGCGATGAGGTGGAAGAGACGTTGCGTGCAGCCATGAGCGAACGCGATCCCGCCACGGTCGCTCAAGTGCCGCTGCGCACTCCGCTTGCCAAACTGCTCAGCGCCGTCGGTGCTGCACGACGTGCCACCCATGCAGACGAACCCCACCGGATCCTTGCATCGCTGCGGCTACCCATCTACCTAACGGCCAACTCCGATCCGCTGCTAGCGGAGGCACTGGAAGAGGCGCAGCGCACCCCCCAGGTGATCGTCTGCCCGTGGCATCTTGAAGAGAAGTACGCCACCGAGAGTGAGATTGAAGCACCCACAGACGAAGCACCCCTCGTCTTCCATCTGCTCGGTAGCTTCGCCGATCCCGACTCGCTGGTGATTACCGAAGATGACTACTTCCGCTACCTGATCGGCGTGCGAGCCAATGTTGGATTGATCCCGCCCGAAGTGCAACGCGCCCTCGCCGATACCGCACTGCTCTTTGTCGGCTTTCGCTTCGACGACTGGAGTTTCCGCGCCTTGTTGCAGAGCATGCTACGCATCTCGGGCGGGCAACGGCGCAACCAGTACGCTCACGTCGCCGTACAGATCGATCCGCAGGAAGAGACCACCCTGAATCCACAAGCGGCCCGCCAATACCTCAAAGACTACTTTGGTCCAGCGGCAGTCCAGAGTTACCAAGCGAATATTAGCGTCTATTGGGGCAGTGCTGAAGATTTTCTACGCGAGTTGTCGTTGCGTGTGACGCGGAGTACGGTAGAGTGAGGGAACTAATACCGATTACCCTTGAACATGCCGCATTAGCAAGAACGCGAAAGCCCATTGGGACGCCATGTTCGGCAATCTGCAATCTACAATCGTAAATGGTATAAGTTCCCTTTGGCGGCGAAGCCACCCTCGGGCGGGGGATCGAGAGCATGGCTTCCGAAAAAAACCTTTCCGGTGGAGGTTTGGGGTAGGCGAATCCTTCTCTGAAAGACTCTTGTTAGCGCGAAGAAGTCCTGGGTCGCACCGCTTGGCTTCGACAAGCTCAGCCATCGGTGCGGTGGCTGAGCTTGTCGAAGCCCCACAGAGTAGTGAGGCACTGAAAAACCATGACGCAGCAAACACTCCCCACAAATCCCTACGTCGGCCCACGGGCCTTCGAGGAGACTGAGGGCGACCGCTTCTTCGGGCGCGAGCGCGAAGTAGCAAAGTTGCTCAATCTGCTGATCGCCCGACGCCTGGTACTCTTCCACGCGCCTTCGGGGGCGGGCAAAACGTCGCTCGTGCAAGCACGCCTCATGCCCCGTTTGCGCGCCGAGGGCTTTTTTGTCCATCGGCCCATTCGTGTCAATGCCCGCCCGCCGCTGGCAAACGATGGCACTGTGCCCAACCGCTACCTCTTTGCCACCCTTGCCACCCTCAATGATGAGGTGGCCCCTGAGTTGCAGCGCACGCCCGACGAACTGGCTCAACTCAGCCTGAACGACTATCTGGCCACACGGCGCGACGTGGTCGAGCAAGATATGGTGCTGATCTTCGACCAGTTTGAGGAGTTGTTGACGATTGATCCGACCGACCGCGAAGCAAAACTGGCTTTCCTCGCCCAACTCGGCAGCGCCCTCGAAGCCCCGCACCGTTGGGCGCTCTTCGCCATCCGCGAAGACTATTTGGGTGCGCTGCGTCCCTACCTGTTGCCGATTCCCACACGCCTCGCCGCCACCTACCGTCTCGACCTGCTCACCCCCAATCAGGCGCTACAGGCCATCCAAGCACCCGCACAGCTCGGCGGTGGCGACTTCAGCACTGCAGCAGCCCAACGCCTTGTAGACGACTTGCGCCAGACGACGGTACAGCGCCCCGACGGTACGAGTGAAACTATCCTAGGCAACGCCATTGAACCTGTGCAGCTTCAGGTGGTCTGTTTTCGACTGTGGGAAAGAAAAAGTGCAAGTGCAGGAAGCGGGCAGCAGGAAGCGGGCAGCGTCTCTGCACAAGAGCCAGAAGGAGACCCCAGCAGCCAAACGATCTTACCTCCCTCGCACACAACGTGGGAGAGAGGGCCGGGGGCTGAGGATTATCCAGCGCCACCTGCCATCCAAAGTATCCACATTGATCTAACCGACCTCGAGGCTGCGGGCAGTGTAGACGAGGCACTGGCGAGCTACTACGCCGAGCGGGTAGCAGCGGCGGGCCAAGTGGCGACCACGAACGAACGCAGCGTACGCGCCTGGCTTGAGCAAGAGTTGATCAGCAGCGATGGCATGCGTGGCCAAGTGCTGCGACAAGCCGAAACGACCGCCGGGATGCCCAATGCGGCCATTCAGGTGCTAGTAGATGCCCACCTGCTAAGGGCCGAAGAGCGGCGCGGTGCCATCTGGTACGAACTAGCCCACGACCGCCTCATCGTACCCGTACGCAACAGTAATGCCGCGTGGCGCAAAGCCAACCTGAGCCCCTTGCAGCGCCAAGCCGATCTCTGGGCGAGCCAGCGCCGTGCGGAGGGACTGCTGCTGCGCGGCACAGCCCTGCGCCAAGCCGAGGCGGAGAGTGAAGCGTTGAACGAGGTTGAGCGGGATTTTCTTGCGGCATGTCGCAAAGCCCGTGATGCCGCAAAGGTCAAACAGATACTTTCGACAGCGGCAATGGTAGGCTTCGTCTTAGCCTTGATCCTGGCCGGAGTTGCTTGGGTGCAGACGGGTGTGGCGACACGCGAATCGAGTATGGCAAGGACGGCGGAGGCTGACGCAGCAAATCAGTTGCGGATCACCAACGCGCATTATCTCGCTTTTATAACGCAATCATTGCCAGTCGAGCCAGCACTTCAATTGGCCTACGAAGCATATGCCATTGATCAAAATATCGCCACTGAGTCTATTCTGCGCGAACGAATAAATCAGCACCCTTGGCAGGTTACGAGTCTCGTAGACCACACCGAAGGTGTTAACAATGCCATCTTTTCTCCTGATGGCACGCGCATCCTTACCAGTTCGGATGATCGCACCGCCCGGCTTTGGGGCTTAGACGGTCAACCTCTTGCTACCCTGATGGGTCATACAGATGCAGTCATAAGCGCAGGCTTCTCGCCCGATGGACAGCGCATCATTACCGCCTCAAAGGACGGAATCGTCTTGCTCTGGAATGCGAATGGTCAGCGTCTCGCTACCCTAGTAGGTCATATGGGTTGGGTCAACAGCGCCGTCTTTTCGCCCGACGGCACACGCATCCTCACTGCTTCGGCTGATCGCACCGCTCGGCTGTGGGATGTGGAGGGGCAACTCCTTGCTACCCTAGTAGGTCATGTGGGTTGGGTCAACAGCGCCATCTTCCTCCCCGATGGACAACGTATTCTCACCATCTCATCGGATAGCACTGCCCGGTTGTGGGATACAGATGGACAACCTCTTGCCATGCTGATGGGCCATACCGATACGGTGGTAAGCGCCGTCTTTTCACCTGACGGTACACACATCCTCACCGCATCACACGATGGCACTGCTCGGTTGTGGGATGCAGAGGGCCAACCACATGCTACCCTGACAGGCCATACAGATAAGCTCAACAGCGCCGTCTTTTCGCCCGATGGCACGCACATTCTCACTACATCACAAGACGGCTCCGCCCGTCTGTGGGATATGGAGGGCCAGCCGCATGCTACCCTGACAGGCCATACAGATAAGCTCAACAGCGCCGTCTTTTCGCCCGATGGCAGACGCATCCTCACAGTGTCGTTTGATCGCACTGCCCAGATCTGGGATGCGGATGGTCAGCATCTTGCTACCCTAGTAGGTCATATGGGTTGGATCAACAGCGCCATCTTTTCTCCCGATGGTACACGCATCCTCACTACTTCGGCTGATCGCACCGCTCGGCTGTGGCAGGCGGTGGAACAGCCCCTTGCTACCCTAGAGGGCCATACCGATGCGGTTTCGAGCGCAGTATTCTCGCCCGACGGCTCGCGTATTCTCACCGCATCAAGTGATGGTACGGCCCGCCTCTGGGATGCAAATGGTCAACCCTTTGCTACCATAGAGGGCCATACCGAAGCGGTTTCGAGCGCAGTATTCTCGCCCGACGGCTCGCGTATTCTCACTGCCTCGTGGGATGGCACGGCCCGCCTCTGGGATACAAATGGTCAACCCCTTGCTACCATAGAGGGCCATACCAATGCGTTTTGGAGCGCACGCTTCTCCCCCGACGGCTCGCGTATTCTCACCAAATCAAGTGATGGTACGGCCCGCCTCTGGGATACAAGTGGTCAATCCCTTGCTCGCCTAGAGGGCCATACTGATGCGATTTGGAGCGCACGCTTCTCCCCCGACGGCGCGCGTATCCTCACTGCCTCGCGGGATGGCACTGCTCGTTTGTGGTGGGCTAACGGTCAACATCTAGCCATGCTAGAGAGCGATACTGTTACTAACCTCTACAACGCGATCTTCTCCCCCGATGGCACACACATCCTCGTCGGCTCATTGAATGGAACCGCCGGTCTTTGGGATGCAGACGGCCAGTTCCTTACCATGCTAGAGAAACGTACCTCTTCGACTATTAGCGTAGCCTTCTCCCCCGACAGCTCACACATCCTCACCGCCTCGTGGGATGGCAAAGCATATCTCTGGAACACGCACGGCCAATACCTCACTACGTTGGTTGGTCATACCGATACGGTTTGGCATGCGCTCTTCTCCCCCGACGGATCACGCATTGTCACTGCTTCAGAAGATGGGACTGCTCGCCTTTGGGATGCGCAAGGCAAACCCCTCGCCACCCTGACGGGCCACAGTGGCCCGGTCAGGAGTGTAGTCTTCTCGCCCGATGGGCGACGCATCCTCACCGCTTCGACTGATGGTACGGCCCGCCAGTACTTCGTCGCACCGGAGGATCTGTTGGCAACGGCGGCCTGCCGCATCGGGCGTCCGCTAACGCAGCAGGAGATTGAACGCTACAATGTGCCATTGCCGCTGCACCTCAATCTGGAGCAGCGGCGGTGTGATACCAATTAGCGCAACAGCGTAACAGTAATGTGGTGAGCGCGTCGCCATCCTTCCCCTGGGAGTGCTATGTGATATACCCTACTTGTCACTCGTCACTTGTCGCCCATAACTGGTATGATGAACGGTAGCTTGGCCCACTATAGCTTGGAGATCCCCCATGGCGGGTGAAACAACCCTTGCGGCGCTGTTGATGCTGAGGCAAACGGCTAAGGATACGCCTGAGTGGGTGGCTCTGGAAGCGCAGATCCAGGCGCTGATGCAGCAGTATCGTGAATTGGATAGTGAAGATGCTCAGGGTGATGTTGCGCGCCAGGTGCGGCGTCTGCTGCAACACGAGGCACCATCGCTCTATGTAGAGTTGCTGCAGCTTATTGAGCAGCTTGAACAGCCCAATTCACAAGTTCTTTCGTTGCGTGGTGCCCCCTCACAGACGTGGCTGCGCCAAGAGCTTGCGAAGGCGTTGGTGCCCTCTGTGCCGCTCGGTGCGAACTTTGAGGCGAACCTTGTGCCTAAGACGGTTGTGCGGCGCTATACCGACATCGCTTGCCCGCAGCGCGCCCAGCTCAACGAGCGGGTTACGGTGACGGTGGGGCTCACGCGGGAGGCGCTGGAGCATAGCCGGGTAGCCCAGGCGCTTGATCTGCGCCTCGATGCCGTGCAGGTGCGGCTGGTTGCGCCGCGTATGACCCTGTTGACCCCCGCTGAACAGCGCCTCAATGTCCTCTCTGAGGCCGATAGTCCGCCTGTGGTCTTTCAGTTGCTCCCGCAGGAACTTGGTCAGGCTGAGCTTACGCTGGAGTTTCGACAAGAGGGCCAGTTGGTTGCCCCGCCTGTGGCCCTGCAGATTGAAGTAGTGGCCCACGAGGTCGCCTTTGTGGCTGCGCCCTATGCCCCAGCACAGGTTGATCCGACCCTGGCCCGCGCCATCGCTGCGCCCGATTTGACCCTGCGGGTCTACTATGATGCTCAAGCAACGCGGGTGCTCTTTGCGCTTTGGCGTGAGGGGCTGGTGATCCACGAGGAGTATAGCGCGTCGTTTGCTGAACCCGGCCCCGCCGCCTATACCGCAAGCCTCTACCGCGATCTCGATCTGCTGCGGCGAGAGCGTGATAGTGTCCAGGTTGATGGGCGAGGAGCGCAGTTTCTCAGTGAGCATGATCTGGAACGCACCTTGAGGCGTATCGGTAGCCGCCTGTGGGAAAAGTTGATCCCAGCGGGGCTCAAAGAGGTCTATGCCCGCGAGCGGCAGGCTTGGCGTAATGCCCCAACCCCCCTCAGCATGCTGCTGATCTCCGATGAGGCCAGCATCCCGTGGGAGATGGTGCGCCCGTTTGGGCAGGAGTGGCAGGAGTCCTTCTGGTGCGAGACATTCCACTTTGCCCGTTGGCTGCCGCGCCACCCCAATGTGGCGCAACAGTTCACCCCGGCAACGCGTATCATTGCTACGCGGGTTGCACTCTTGGCCCCGGAGAGCTACCGCGAATTGACGGAGATCAAGCAAGAGCGGGCACTGCTCGAAGCCCTGATTGCCCGCCACGATCTGCAGAACCAGAGTCCTCGTCGGGCCACACTCCATGCCGTGCGCGATCTGCTTGAAGCAGGCGAGTACGACTGGCTGCATGCCGTTTCGCACGGCAATTTCCTACCCGACACCCCCAGTACCAGTAGCGTCCTCTGGCTCGAAGACCAGGTGAGTCTTTCGAGTGAGGAGATCACCGGCCAAGAGATCATCAGCCATCTCGCACAGCAGCGCCCCGGCTTCGTCTTCAACGCCTGCCACTTGGGACGCGAGGGCGCGACCCTGAGTGGCGTGAATGGCTGGGCCAGCCAGTTGGTTGGGCGTGGCGCGGGGCTCTTCCTCGCCCCGGCTTGGACCGTGAGCGACGATCTGGCTGCCAGTTTTGCCACCACGTTCTACACCCAACTCTTCGACGAGGGGCAGACGGCAGCGGCGGCGGTTTGGGCAGCGCGCCAAGCGATCAAGCAGCAGCGACCGAGCGATCCGACATGGCTGGCCTACAGTCTCTACGCCCATCCCAATGTTCGTGTGCAGGTTGGGGGGCAACCAGAGGGTTTCTAGAGTTTTTGAAGAGATGCAGAGGATTGCACCACATGGCTACCATCCTGTTTGTCCACGGTACGGGTGTACGCCAAGGTTTTGATGAGGATATTGCGCTGATCCGCGAAGAGCTTGGCAGACGGCTGCCAACGTATCGTGTTGCACCCTGCCACTGGGCTGCGCCTGAACAAGGGCTGCGGGCCGAACTTGGCAAGCAGGGCGCCTCGTTGCCCGCTGGGCGCTTCGGGCGCGGTGATACGAGTGATGCCGATCTGGAGATTGCGCTCTGGAGCAATCTCTATGCTGATGCCAGCTATGAACTGCGCCTCTTGACCCTGCTGCCACCAGAGGGTGAGGCGGAAGTAGCGCGTGCGCCGGGCAGCTTTACGGCAGAGCTTGCACGCATGCAGATGCGCTTGGCCCGCTTTACCCCCAGTAACGAACTGACCACCCTGCTCACGAGCGCAGGTATCGCAAGCCTCTTTTCCGCAGCAGTACGAGCGGTTGCGACCACGCCCGCGTTGGATCAACTCGTTGCCCATGGCATGCTTGAGCCGGAGTTCCTAGCGAGTGCCTTGGCGCGGGCCGTCGTTGCGGAGGCCATAGCTCAAGCTGGTGCAACGCCCGTGCGCGTCGCCTCCGACAGCATGCTCCGTGACAGCCTGCTTACCCGTTTTAGCCAAGAGTTGCTGGAGGTACGGGCCGACCGGGGGGTTGGTGCATGGATGCGGCGGTCGCTCAGCCAAGCATTGAGCCACAGCGCAACCTGGTATCTGCGCCGCGATGTCTCTGTTGCGACCCACTTCGCCTTCCCTTTTTCGGGCGACATTCTGCGCTACCAACGCAACGGCGCTCCGATCCGCCAATTCATTCGTGACACCATCACCACCGCCGCCGCGCCGGTCTACATCCTCGCCCACAGTCTCGGTGGGGTCATCTGCTTTGATCTCCTCTGCCTTGAGGACTTGAGCGGGCATGTGGCCGGCTTGATTACCGCTGGCTCTCAAGCGCCACTGCTCTACGAAATGGACGTATTGGCCGGATTGCCCTTCGGCAAACCACTGCCAGAGCATTTCCCGCCCTGGCTCAACTTCTTCGATCAGCGCGATCTCCTCAGCTTCGTAGGGGCTGCCATCTTCCCTAACCGGATCGAAGATCATCAGGTAGACAACCGCCAACCCTTCCCCAACGCCCACTCGGCCTACTGGTCAAACGCCCGCCTCTGGGACAGCCTGAGCGATTGGGTATTGTAGATTGTGGATTGCAGATTGTAGATTGTAGATTGCAGATTGTAGATTGTAGATTGCCGAACATAATGAACACATTTTCTGTCCGCCCTTAAACCAGTGGATGTTCGGGGTCGGCGAAGCCTCCCCCGAAGAACTTTCTGTCGTGTTGGCGGCTTCGCCGCCAACACGACAGAAAGAAGGAGAATTGGAGCCCCCCCCTACCATGTAACCAGATCATGTTATACTAATGCGCGGCTGCGCCGCTAAAACGCAGCATAGTAGTACCATACCTAAACGCAAGGTTTTCCCTTGCGAAAACCACGGAACATGGGGGGCTTTCCCAATGATTGTTGGCGTTCCAAGAGAGACGGCTCCTGGTGAGCAGCGTGTGGCCCTTGTGCCTAATGATGTGTCATTTTTGCAAAAGTTGGGCCTAGAGGTGCAGATTGAAGCGGGGGCAGGTGTGGCCGCAGGCTTCCCTGATGCCTTCTATGTGGAGCGAGGGGTGACGGTGGCCGCCTCGCGCCAAGGACTCTTTGCCGCTGCCGATATGCTCTTCCAGGTACGCGCCACGGGTGCGGCCCAAGGTGATGCTGATCTCGCATTGTTACGCTCTGGTCAATTGGTGATCGGTTTTCTCGATCCCTTTTGGCAGCCGCAGTGGATTGCGGCCCTGGCGCAACGTGGCGTGAACGCTATTGCGCTTGAGTTGGTGCCCCGTATTAGCCGCGCCCAAAGTATGGACGCGCTCTCGTCTATGGCTACGATTGTTGGCTATAAGGCGACGCTCTTGGCTGCGATGCACCTCCCGCGCATCTTTCCGATGCTCATGACCGCCGCTGGGACGATTACGCCCGCCCGTATCTTTGTGATTGGCGCGGGGGTCGCCGGGCTGCAAGCGTGTGCCCAAGCCAAGCGGATGGGTGCCCGCGTTGAAGCCTATGATGTGCGTGTTGCCGTCAAAGAGCAGGTTGAAAGCGTTGGGGCTAAGTTTGTGGAATTGCCCCTTGAGACTGGCGATAGCGAAGATAAAGGGGGCTATGCCAAGGCCCAGGGTGAAGATTTCTACCGTCGCCAGCGTCAGCTTATGGGCGAAGTGGTTGCCCGCAACGATGTGGTGATTACCACCGCTGCGATCCCCGGTAAACGCTCGCCTGTCTTGGTTACCGGCGAGATGGTGCAGGGTATGCAGCCCGGCTCGGTGGTGGTTGACCTCGCCGCCGAACATGGGGGTAACTGTGAATTGACCCGCGCCGATGAGCTTGTACAGGTGCATGGCGTGACGATTCTGGGGCCAACCAATCTTGCCGCTACCGTGCCCAATCATGCCAGCCAACTCTATAGCCGCAACCTTATCAACATTATTCGGCTTGCGGTTAAAGATGGCAAACTCAATCTGACCACCGACGATGAGATTATACGCGAGTCAATGGTTGCGCACGCGGGCGAAGTGTGCAATGCGCGCGTCCAAGAATTGTTGGAAGCGAAGAGTGCGGTAACGACGTCGTAGTGTTGTACAAGGATAGATTATGGAAGCGCTCATTCTTGCCCTCACGGTCTTTGTGCTGGCGATCTTTGTTGGTGTAGAGATCATCACCAAAGTGCCGCCCACGCTGCACACCCCGCTCATGTCGGGATCGAACGCCATTTCGGGTATTACGCTGGTAGGGGCGATCATTGCCACTGGGTCGCCAACCCCGCTGCTCACAACGATCCTTGGTTTTACGGCTATCGTCTTTGCAACGATCAACGTGGTTGGCGGCTTCATGGTCACCAATCGCATGCTCGGCATGTTCCGCCGGAAGGACTAATGTATGCTGCCCGATTGGTTTATCAACTTAGCCTACTTGATCGCCGCGATCCTCTTCATTGTTGGCATCAAGGGGCTAACCCACCCGCGCACTGCTGTTCGTGGTAACCGTTTGGGTGCGCTCGGTATGCTGATTGCCGTTGTGGCCGCTATGCTGGATCGGCAAGTGCTGAGTTACGAGTGGATCATTGCTGGGATCATTGTCGGTGGCGCGATCGGGGCTATTATGGCGACGCGGGTTCAGATGACCGATATGCCCCAGATGGTCGCCTTGCTCAATGGTTTTGGTGGAATCTCTTCGAGCCTCGTTGCGGGCGCCGCGCTGCTGACGGCGGTGGCCCTTGATGGTGCGAATGTCGCGTTGCAGTTCACCATTTCGGGTGCGGCTTCGGGCCTCGTGGGGGCCGTCACCTTCTGGGGGAGCCTCGTGGCCTTTGGTAAGCTGCAAGGGCTGATTGGTGACATTCGTTTCCGTGGGGCGCTGCCGCTCAATGCCACACTGCTGACCATTGCGCTTGCTTTTGGCGTCTGGTTGGCAATTGACCCCACGGCCAATTGGGCCTACTGGGGCCTGATTGGGGCCGCGAGCCTACTGGGTCTCTCGTTGGTCTTCCCGATTGGCGGTGCCGATATGCCAGTGGTGATCTCGCTGCTCAACTCCTATTCGGGCGTTGCTGCCGCCGCCGCTGGCTTTGTGTTGAGCAATAACGCCCTCATTATCACCGGCTCGCTCGTGGGTGCGTCGGGCCTTATTCTTACCAGCATCATGTGTAAGGCCATGAACCGCTCGCTACCCAACGTGCTCTTCGGCATCGGTGCGCCCGTTGATGAAGGGGCCGCCAGTGACGATGAGGTCTATGCGGGCAAGGTGAAATCGGCCCATGCCGATGAGTTGGCCATGATGATGGAGACCGCCCGCAGCGTGGTGATTGTACCCGGCTATGGCATGGCGGTCTCGCAGGCCCAACATGCAGTACGCGACCTCGTGCATGAACTGGAGTCGCGGGGGGTTGAAGTCAGCTTCGCAATCCATCCGGTCGCCGGGCGCATGCCTGGCCACATGAACGTCCTGTTAGCCGAAGCGGACATTCCCTACGATCAGATGAAGGAGATGGACGAGATCAATCCTTTATTTGAGCAGACCGACGTTGCGATTGTGATCGGGGCCAACGATGTGGTCAACCCGATGGCGCGTACCAATCCAAGCAGCCCCATTGCGGGCATGCCCATCCTCAATGTAGACAAAGCGCGCAGCGTGATTGTGATCAAACGCAGCCTCAGCGCTGGCTTCGCCGGGATCCCCAACCCACTCTTCGCCGCCGAGAACACCCTCATGCTCTTTGCAGACGCGAAGAAGGGGGCCTTGGATATTATGAATGCACTCAAAGAGGGGTAGCGGGGGCACTGTTGGTCAAAACCACTCCGCAGGGAGCGCGGGCAGATCGCCTGCGCTCCCTGCGAAGCGATCATGCATCATCATTCAAGATCTGTTCAAGAATCTCAGGGGTTAATCCCCGCGCTTGTGCTTCAGAACTCATATCATCCATGAGTTGCTGAAGTGATTGTACAGGGGATACAGTTGTATTCTGAAGCATAAACTGTATAAGCAATTGTATTTTTCGTCGCTCCGCTTCTGAAGCATTTGGAAGACATCCTCAAGCACGTCGCGTACCTCCACACTACTCCTCCTTGGCTTGCTCGCCTCCCGATTGCTGCAAGCGAAGCTCCAGTTTTTGCACCGGCGGCGTCTCTAGCTCCTTGCCTGCCTGTAGCTTGGCGATGCTCTCGCGGGCGCGTAGCACGGCGGCGGTGGCAGGCGTGGCCAACATTGCGCCCATCACTCCGGCCAGCAGACCACCTAAAATGGTCACCATGAAGGTGGCTAGGGGGTGCAACTGCAAATGGTTGCTGGCTAGCTTGTTCTGGATGATGGTCTGGATAATATTCTGCATCAATAGCACCACCACCAGCACCACCAGTGCGATACCGATCCCGCCAGAACCGAGCGCAACTAAGCAGGCAAAGATGCCCGCAACCACAGCGCCTAAATAGGGCACATAGGAAGTGACCATGGTCACAAGGCCAATCGTAAAGGCCAATGGCAGACCCAAGAGCGCCATCGTGCTGCCAATCAACACCGAGACCACGAAGCTCGAGAGCGTCAAGACATAGAAGTAGCGCCGCACTGCCCGGGTCGTGTTATCAATCACCGTCTCGCCCACTTCCGTCTCCAAGCTGCTGTTGCGCGCCAGCCAATGGACAATCCCGTGCCAATCGGTGAGCAGGTAGTAGAGCAAGAAGGTGCTGAGGAAGAGACCGACAAAGAGTGCTATCGCACTGGAAAAACCGGAACTGAAGAAATTGCCAATCCCCGCTGCCACCTGGGGTAGCGTATTGAGCGCATTCTCCAGCATCGTATCAAAGACACCCAAGGGCAAACTCAGGGCCGATGACCACTCATCCATCGCGTTGATGCCCGACTCGATCAGCTTAAAAATCTGTTCACGCTGGCCCAGAATGCCATAGATGGTGAGCCACAATGCGCCCACAATCACCAGCAGCAGCCCGATCATCACACCGATGGCCCCTACCAAGCGTGGTACGCCGCGCTCATCGAGCCAATCCACCACCGGGTAGAAGAGCATCGCAATCACGGTAGCAATGATCAGCGGCACCAGCAGGCTGGTCACCGTACTCAGGAAGAACAGCAAACCAAGAACGCAGGCCGCAATCCCCAAGTAGAGCCAGCTCCGAATGCCCAACACCAATAGCGTAGGGCTGATTGAATCCCAAGGAAGACCTTGGTTTGGTTTGTTAGCCATACAGATACTTTCTTATCGTCAATGTTGAAGAGATACAGAGCATTGCACCACAGAGACACAGAGAACACAGAGAGGTTTATAGCAAGGCAAGCTCACCGTACTGGAACTCCCTCGATACAAACGCTCTGTGCCCTCGGTGCCTCTGTGGTGAATGACTCTGTACCTCTACTCGTCAACGCCTCACCCCCTGCGCCCGCAGATGGCTATCGAGCCACGCCGCTTCAGCCGCGCTCAAGTCGGGGGGCGGGGGCGGTTCGCAGTAGTCAAGTTCTAGGTCGTAGCGGGCGCGCTGGTAGGCATCGTGGATCGCACGCCCCAACTCAAGCGTAATCGGAGCATCGGGGTAGCGCAGCGGCACCGGCACCACCGGAATGGGGGCAGCGAGGGCCAGCGGCCAAATCTCAAGCTGCGGACGGGCCTCCATGCGGCTCAAAAAGATAAAGTAGGGGGCATCAGGCAACGGGCGCGCCACCTGTGGGCGGCGTCCACCACGGAGCAGATCGAGTTCAATCAGGTGCGCCGTACTACGAAAGATCTCCTGGCGCTTCTGCTCATAGGCATCCGCCCCATCCGCCCCGGGGCGCTTATTGGCTGGAGAGAGCAATTCCAGTGCCGTCACCAGCACCTGGTCGCGTACCGTGCGGATCTCAATCCGTGCATACTCCACCGGCACCGTCATGAAGGCTGGCAGACGCAACGGTGCCTCCGTTAGCTCAGGGGCAACTGCCACCGCACCACCACTTAGCGCAGCAAACGGCCCGCGATCCACCACCGCCACATCAGGCACCACACGGCGCACCGGCGCAATCTCAATACTCTCAAAGCTCACATAGGGCGTAATCACCGCCCGATAGCCCGACGAGAGCTTGGCCTGAAGCTGATCGCCAATGGTGGAGATCAGCCGATGATGCACATCCGGCCAGAGACTCGGCTGCTCAAGGTAGGGGTCCATCCCTGGAAATGGTGGTTGCCTCAACATACGCCCTCCAAGGGTAATAGCCTACAGTATACCTGATGTTCATGCATGGTAGAATGCTTCAGCCGAAAATTCTCTAGCCCATCTACGCCTATGAATCTGCTTGACCGTCTGACCGCTTCGACCCGCCATATTGCGCTCTTCACTGCTATGCTTGCCACCTGTGGTAGCCTCTTTTTTAGCGAAGTGCTGCGTTGGATTCCCTGCGAGCTCTGCTGGCATCAGCGCATCCTGATGTACCCTCTGGCGCTGATCCTGTTTGTGGGGATTATCATTGATGACCGGAGAGTCCACCTCTATGGGCTGCCCCTCGCCCTTGCTGGCATTGCTGTTTCACTCTACCACTACCTCGAAGTTCTCAAGGTACTCCCGCCTTCCCCCTGTCTCGGCAGTGTGCCATGTAGTTTCGACTACCTCACGCCCATCCTCACTGGCCCCTGGTCTTTTATTAAAATCCCCTTTCTCGCCCTCGTTGCCTTTAGCATCATCGCGATCATGCTGGGCAACTACGCCCTTGCTGGTGCGCCTGCCATCGCTGCTCACGCCCGCCGCTTGGCTACGATCAGCGCCGTCGTGATAGTGCTGGTGAACATTGCGGGCTTCTATCTATTGGGGGTCTTTATTCGTTTATGAAGGAGTCTTCATGTGCGGTATTGTTGGCTATCTTGGCCCACGGGTCGCAACCGATGTAGTTGTTGGTGGTTTACAACGGCTTGAGTATCGCGGTTATGATTCGGCGGGGATCGCAATCTACGATCCCAAGGAGGGTTTGCAACTGCGCCGCAGTGTTGGCAAGCTGATTGGTCTGATTGCGCGCCTGCACCTTGAACCTGCACGCGGCCACTTGGGTATCGGGCATACCCGTTGGGCTACCCACGGCGGGGTCACTGAGATCAATGCCCACCCCCACCGTGATGCCAGTGGCCAGGTTGTGGTCATCCAGAATGGGATTGTTGAAAACTATCTCGAACTCAAGGCCCGCTTGGTTGAACAAGGGATTACCTTCGTTTCACAAACCGATACGGAGGTCATCGCGCACCTTGTCGGTCTCTACTATGCCGAGAGCGGCAGCCTTGCAACCGCTATGCGCCAAACGCTCGGCGAGTTGCGCGGTGGTAATGCGGTGGTTGCCATTTGTGTCAACGAGCCCGACCAGATTGTGGCGGCGCGCCTCGGTAATGCTGGTGGCGTTGTGCTTGGCCTGGGTGAAGGCGAGTACTTTGTTGCCTCCGATGTGCCCGCGATCCTCGACTATACCCGCGACCTCATCTTCCTTGAAGACCGCGAGTTGGCCGTGATTACCAGTGCGGGTATTCGCATTACGACTCTTGCGGGTGACGCGGTTGAGCGTCGGCCTATCAGTATTCCATGGGATCCGGTGGCGGCTGCGCGGGGCGACTACAAGCACTTCATGGAGAAGGAGATCCACGAGCAGCCACGGGCGCTGATGGATGCCCTACGGGGCCGCGTTGACCAAGAGGCTGGCATGGTGCATTTTGAAGACATGCGCCTCGATGATGCCGCCTTGCGCCAAGTGGATCGCATCTATGCCACCGCCTGCGGCACCGCTTGGCACGCCGCGCTGGTCGCAAAGTTCATGATCGAACGCCTCGCTCGCGTGCGCGTCGAGGTGGACTACGCCAGCGAGTTTCGCTACCGCGAGCCGGTGCTGGGCGGTGATGCGCTACTGCTCGCCTTTACCCAGAGTGGCGAGACGGTGGATACCCTCGCGGCCATGGAAGAGGCGCGTGATCAGAAGGTTTTCTCACTGGCGATTGTCAATGCCATTGGCAGCCAGGCCGCCCGCGTTGCCGACGGCGGCCCACTCTACCTGCATGCCGGCCCTGAGATTGGTGTAGCCTCAACCAAAGCCTTCACCTCCATGCTGGTAGTCGCCTACCTCTTTGCATTGCGTCTCGCCCAAGCGCGCGGCACGCTCAACGCAGCCCAGATGCAGCCCCACCTACAGGCGCTGATCGAACTCCCCGGCAAAGCGGCTAGCGTGATCGAAGCGAGCATGCCCATCTGTGCCGAGTTGGCCGAACACTACCACCGCGTTGAGAATGCGCTCTACTTAGGGCGCCAGGCCAACTACCCCATCGCCCTTGAAGGTGCCCTCAAGCTCAAAGAGATCAGCTACATCCACGCCGAAGGCTACCCGGCTGGCGAGATGAAGCATGGCCCCATCGCGTTGATTGACGAAACCATGCCGGTCATCTGCATTGCCCCCCAGGACGAAATCTACCCCAAGATGATCAGCAATATCGAACAGGTACGCGCCCGCCATGGCCAGGTGATCGCCATCGGCACCAGCGGCGACCAACTGCTCGCCAGCAAAGCCGATCATGTCATTAGCATCCCCGCCACCCTACCGCTACTCCAACCCATCCTCACCGTCATTCCACTGCAACTCTTCGCCTACTATGTCGCCCTGCGGCGTGGCTGCGACGTAGATCAGCCGCGCAACCTCGCCAAGAGTGTCACGGTTGAGTAGTGCCACCTTCTTCTACCGCCGCAACGCCGGATGCAGGTGCGTTGCGGCGAGCCATGCTTCGATGCCTACGGTTGGCTGCACGCCCTGCTCGGTGACAATGCCCGCCAGGGCGTTGAGCGGTGTTGTATCAAAGTAGAGATTGGTAATCTTGAGGTTGGTTGGGGCATTAGCCCAGACCTGCTCGGCGGGCCATTGGGCCTGGGCGGGCGGGGTGTAGCCGGGGGGCAAGAACTTTTCGCTGCCGCAGAGCGCATAGATCGGGACGCCCGCAGCCCCGGCAGCCAACGCAAGGCCGTAGGTGCCAACCTTGTTGACCAAACCACGGCTTGTGAGGTGGTCGGCCCCAACCAGTACCAGACGGGCCTCAGCGACAAAACTCAACGCCAACGCATCAATCACCAGGGTTACCGCCAAGCCCGCTTCAGCCAATTCGGCTGCCATACTGCGCCCTTCGCAGGCGGGGCGTCCCTCAGCACAGATGACCCTGAGGTGCCGACCCGCCCGCAAGGCATGGCGCAGCGCCGCCCGGACGGTAATGCTACGCCCGATGGTCACAATCAGGCTATGCTCAGGGATCAGGCGTAGGGTCGTTTCAGCAATTGCCGCCTCGTGGACATGCAAGCGCCGCTGAAATTCACCAATCGCCTCCATGGCCGCTTGACAGGCATTGCGCTGCTGATGAGCATCATCAAGCTTCCACAGCATGCCATTGATCAGATTGACCAGAGGGGCCATGGTGGGGTGGGCCCGGATCAGCGTCCAACCCACCGCAAGCAACGCTTCGCGCAAATCCTCACGCGGCAACATCGCGTTGGCTTGAGCCACTTGCAGCAACAGCTTGGCACTCTGCTCGGCAATCTCAACCGCGCCTGCAACATTATCATCAACGATGGCAGCTAGTTTCTGTGCAGTCAGTTTATCCATAGTAGGCAGTAGGTAGTAGGCAGTAAGTAGTAGGCAGTAAGTAGTAGGCAGTAAATACAATTTGGGTGTATTCAATGTGTCATAAATGCAACAAAACTATTTTCTCCTTTCCTATTTCCTATTTCCTCACTTTCCTACCTCCTATTTCGGCGCTCCAAGGGAACGGCGTTGTACAAGGCTTTGCAAGGCTTCTTGAAGTTGCTCAATCGAGAAGGGCTTAGAGAGATAGAGATTGCCACTCTGTTCAAGTGCAGTTCGCGTAACCGGGCTCAGTGTATCGCCCGTAATAAAGATCACCCGCTCGGCAAGCTTGGGCGAACGCTCGCGGATCGCTGCGACCAATTCAAAGCCATTGAGTCCTGGCATCTTCACATCGCAGAGAATCATATCAAAAATCTCACGTCCTAAGCTTTGCAGCGCCGCCTCGCCACTGGTCACGACGGTTGCTTGGTGGCCAAGATCGCGCAGCAAGCGTGCCATCAGCCGCACCACGGGTTCCTCATCGTCCACCACGAGGATGTTGAGCGCAACCCCCATGGTGTCCATCGGCAGTGGGGTGGCACTACTCGCGCTCTCGCTTGGTTCCACGGTACGCACCGGCAAGGTCACAAAGACCTGTGTGCCCGCTCCGAGCTGACTCTCGGCCCAAATCTGGCCTTCATGCTCTTCGATGATACCAAAACAGATCGAGAGACCCAAACCCGTACCCTGGCCCACCGGCTTGGTGGTATAAAAAGGGTTAAAAATCTTCTCAAGATCTTTTTCCGGGATACCTTTGCCTGAATCTTGCACCTCGAGCTTAATCGTGGGCCCCAATTGGGTATCATTGAAGAGACTTGAACGGATAACGAGCTTGCCTGGGCGCCCATGTTCCACCATTGCGTGGCGCGCATTGGTAATCAGATTGAGAAAGACCTGCTGAAGTTGATGAGGATCGGCGCTAGTATACGGCAGTTCAGGATCAAGTTCAAGGATAACACTAATGTTATCAACTTTAAGCTGATAGTTTTGCAGCGCCAAGGCGCTCCGCAAGACCTCATTGAGCGATACCATTTGGCGTTCGGGTTCATGTTCACGGGCAAAGATGAGCAAATTCTGAACAATTTTTGCGGCCCGTTCAGCCTGGGTATGGATCTGTTCAATATCTTGGCGTGTCTCAACACCCAGCCCCTTGTCGCGTAACATCAACTGGGCATAGCCACTCACGCTGGTGAGCGGATTGTTCAACTCGTGGGCCACGCCCGCAACCAACTGGCCAATCGCCGAAAGCTTCTCAGAATGGATCAACTTCTGCTCCAGCTTTCGTCGTTCGGTCAAATTACGGGCGATGCAATGCACACCCTTGAAGCCAGAGCCATTGTTCATCACCTGAGCCGAGACTTCCAGATAGACCAATTCATCATCTTGGCGCTTCAACTCAAGCTCAAAGGGGGGCATACTATGCCCCAACAGCAACTCGCGCAACGAAGGTTCCACAACCTGCCACGAGGGTTCGGTCGCAAAGCGGTGCAAGGGCTGACCGAGCAGTTGATCATGGCTATAGCCAGTCAATTGGGGGCCAACCTTATTGATACTCGTAATCCGCAGTTCTGCATCGAGGGCAAAGATGAGATCATAGGCATTTGCAAAGAGATCGCGGTAGCGTTGTTCCGAGAGTTTGATCTGATCGTAGAGCCGCGCATTCTCAATTGCAATAGCCGCATAATCGGCCAGCGCCGCAAGCAGATACTGGTCATTCTCGGTAAAGGGGCGATCCGATTGGCGATTATCAACCGCCAACACGCCAATCACCTGATCACCAAGCAGCAGCGGTACTTGCAGCAACGCACGCACCAAGAAACCAGTCTTAACCTTCAGCGCCACGCCCGAACGCACCTGATCGAGGCGCACCGGCTTGCCGGTACGCACCACCTGGCCAGCAAGTGAATCTTCAACCGGCAGGCGCAGACTTTGGGCACGCTGCTCGCCCAAATTCTTGGCGGCACGCAGGTAGAGTTCGTGCTGCTGGGCATCGTGCAGCAACAGGAAGCCCTCTTCCGCCTGCGTAATATAGACCCCCGCCTCAACAATGCGTTCAAGCAGTTTCTCTTGGCCCATCAGCCCAGTGACCGACTTGCCAATGCGGTAGAGTACCGTCAACTCTTGGACACGCTGCTGCAACGAGTTGGTCAAGCGCTCTTTATCGCGGCGCAAACGCCGTTCACGCAACGCCTGATCGATCACCGCGCGGGCTTCGGTATCGGAAAAGGGCTTGATCAGGTAGTTGCGCGCCCCCAAGCGAAAAGCTTCAACCGCGATCCCCTCAGAGCCATGGGCCGTCATTAGAATAACCGGCACATCGTAGCCCTCTTGCGCGATCAGACGCAACAGGTCAAGACCGCTAATATCGGGCAGTTGGAGATCGAGCAAGATCAGGTCGGGCAAGCCAGAGCGTAGGCGCTGGAGCCCTTGCCGTCCGGTATGGGCCACCAACGGGCTATAGCCCAATTCTGGCAACACATAGTCGGCCAAAAGACTCGTGATCTGCTCACTATCATCAATAATCAGTATTTGTTCCATAGGAGGCTAGGCCGACCGCACGCCCTTTCATGACGCCGATTTGCCGATCATAGTAGTCAATTGTACACTGTCATTGGTGTCGCTGGCAAGCATGGAACGCAACACTCGCACCCGGCAGGAAGCCTTTGCCCCGCCAGCGGATTGTAGAGCAACAACCCTAGATGCCAATTGGACAGCACCCCCCAAGTATAGCAAGAAATTACACGAAAACAGGGTAAGAAATCATTAAAATACCCATTCTAGGCCATATCAAGGCTGATCTTAGCTTCGGTATTACTACTAGGCATGAATTTTCAACGCAGATTGGAACAGCTTTTGGCATGGGGCGAAGCTTCATGATTACACAGATGCTGTCTGCATCGGGCTACGTCAACGTTACATCCGGTGGGGGGCGGGGGCGAAGCCCCAACAACGTTGACGTAGCCCTAGATTCTTTTGATGCAACAAGCAATAAATAAACACCGCATATATACTGTATATATACGGTGTTTGTTTGCATTTACCAAAAAGAACAAAATTCTTCAAGGGAAGCCAAGCCTCCCCTACCACCCAAGCTAGGCGCGCTCGATATAGGTGCCTGTGCGCGTATCAATCTTCAGCTTATCACCCTCATTGACAAAACCAGGTACCTGAATGACCGCACCAGTCTCGAGCGTGGCCGGCTTGGTAACGTTGGTCGCTGTGTCGCCCCGTACCGCGATGGTCGTCTCGGTAACTTCAAGGATGACAAAGATGGGTAACTCAACACTGAGCAGTTCCTCACGCTCATCATCATAGACGAGATCTGCATTGTCGTTCTCTTTGAGAAACTTTGCTGCATCACCAACCATGGCTTCACTGACCTGAATCTGATCGAAGGTATTGGGATCCATAAAGACAAAATCCACACCCTCACGGTAGAGGAACTGCATGGTGCGACGCTCAATCCGCACAATATCAATATCAGCCCCGGCGCGGAAGCGATCCTCAATCACCTTCTCGTTGCGCAGATTCTTCAGCTTGACGCGCACAAAGGCCCGCCAGTTGCCCGGGGCAACATGCTGAAACTCAACCACCTGAAAGAGATCGTCGTTGTAACGAATGACCATACCATTACGGAAATCGGATGTTGTTCCTGCTGCCATTGATACCTCATGATAAACTAGAGTAAGGGACGGTTACTAAAATGCGCTTCCAGCTTTACCGACGGAGTGCCGACTTATGGTGTTCCAGTAAATAATCCGCTAACCAGACCTCGCAAATCTGGCATATCTATCAGGTCTAGCCCGTGCCGCGACACCGGATTAATTTCTGGAACACCATAAGTCGGCACTCC
>NZ_NQWI01000195.1 GCF_002532535.1 Candidatus Viridilinea mediisalina | reverse complement strand
TAGCCGATAGCCGATAGCCGATAGCCGATAGCCGATAGCCGATAGCCGATAGCCGATAGCCGATAGCCGATAGCCGAAAAGCTTTGTACGAACATTTTTACCATGCAAAACGAGCCCTACCGCTGAAACGCTGGGCCTCTGTGCTGAAACACCCGCTCTGCACCTACGTTGTCCTATGCCTGCTCTTCCTCCTCGCCCTCGCTCCGCGCCTGTACCAACTCGACGCCCAGAGCCTCTGGCTCGATGAGGGCAGTAGTTGGCAGTTGAGTCGTGCGCCTTGGGCGTATCTGCTGGCAGATCTCTTCAATCCAAGTTCTGCCTACCCCCTCTACCACCTGTTGCTCAAGGGCTGGATGGAACTCTTTGGCGCAAGCGAAGCGGCGCTACGCATGCCTTCGGCACTGGCCGGGGCGCTGACCGTGCCTGTGATCTATCTGGCAGCACGAGAGCTTGGTGCTTGGGCAAGACAGGGGGTAGGAGGTGAGGGCCACCCAGAGCGTCGCACGAATCTAGCTGTCGCTCCCAACCGATCTCCTTGGCTCTACCCGTTTGCCGCCGCCCTGCTCATGCTTGCCTCGCCCTACGCGATCTGGTACAGCCAAGAGGCGAAGGTCTATAGCCTCTGGCTGCTCATCTCGACCCTCTTGGTCTGGCTGCTACTGCGGGTGCTACGGCGCAACCAGTGGCACGATTGGATGCTGCTGGTTGGTGTCGCATTCCTGGCGCTCTTCGTCCACCGGCTGAGCGCCCTGCTGCTTGTGGCTGGCGTCTGGGCGTGGGTGTTACGATTGCCCCCTGCACCTGAAAGCACATGGCTAGGCAAGCCTGCCATGCGCCCCCTGGCGCTCCTCATTGCGACCCTGCTCTCGCTGGGCCTTGTGGCGGCAATGGTGGGCGGCTTGGGTGGCGAACAGGCCGTAGGGCGCGCCGAGGCGGGCGCGGCCATCCCCGCCGATCCACTGCTGGCCCTGGGCTTAACCTTTGTGCGCTTTAGTCTGGATCGCTGGCCCGGCGATCTGCCGTGGTGGTGGCTCGTGCCTTGGGTACTGCTCACCGCATGGGGGCTCTTGCAGGCCGTGAGCGATCTGCGGAAACCTCATCGCCGCCTACCCGCCGCAGTGCTGCTGATCTTGCTCATTGTGCCCCTGCTGCTCTTCCTGGCCCAACTCAGCTTCACGCGCCTCTACGAGGCCCGTTACCTCATGGCGATCTTTCCGGTATGGGTGCTGCTGATGGGATGGGGGATGGGGGGGGATGCACAGAGAACGGAGAACAGAGAACGGAGAACGGAGAACAGAGAACAGAGAACAGAGAACAGAGAACAAAGAACAGAGAACAGGTGCGCCGCCGCAAAAGAACGCAAAGGAACGGAACAAAATAGCGGTGCCTTCGCCCCTCTCCCACAACGTGGGAGAGGGGTAGGGGGTGAGGGCCATCTTGAGCATTCCTCACGCATCCTCGCCTCCATGCTCCTCATCTGCGTCCTTGTGACCTGTGGCTTGGCGTTGCGTCAACCCACCTTTGGTCTCTTTTCGGGCGATCCGGTGAAGGAGCAGTACCGCGAGGCGCTTGCGGCCCTTGCCGCCCGCGTGCATCCCGATGATGCGATTGTGATCCATCCTGCCTACCTTGCGCCGCTCTACCACTACTACATGGCGCAACTGAGTAGCGACCCTGCGCCTGAGCCGATCCTCTTTGGCGACTTCTGGCAGGGCGAGACCGCCTTTGGGCAGCGGGAATGGGATCTGGAGCGTCGGGCCCGTTTGGCGGGCTATACGCGCAGTTGGTTGCTGATTGCGCCCGACCATGCGCGCACAGTAGACCGCCCGCTGCCCGGTGATGAGTATGGGCTAGTGGGCCTCTTTTGGGCCTATAGCAGCCAACAGCGCACATGGCCCTGTGGCATCTGGCGCTACAACGGAGCCCATCTCTTCTGCCAACAGTCGCCAGAAGCCTACGTAACCGGCGCAGCCCAACACCCCCAGAAACTCGTCGGAGCTACCTTTGGCGACCAGATCATCCTCTTGGGCTACACGCTCAAAGCGACCACCCCAGCCGGGCCGGGGGTCTACCGAGCGGGCGGCAATCTCCCGCTGAGTCTCTTTTGGGATGTGGTAGAGACGCCAGGCCGCGACTACAGCATGTTTCTGCACCTCTGCCAACGTTGTGACGAGCCACCTGTCGCTAGTAAAGACGGGCCGCCCCTAGAGGGCTACCTACCAACGAGCGTCTGGCTACCGGGCAAACCTGCCCGCGACGACCGGGCCATTGCGCTACCCCGCGACCTCGCACCCGGGCGCTACACGCTACTCTTGGGGCTCTACGATCCCAACGACCCCAGCGAAGCCGGGCGCTTGCCGGTTATGCATGAGGCGCAGATCGGGGCCGGGCGGCTCGTGTTGGGCACGGTGGAGATTGTGGTGGAGGGGGAGGACGTAGAGGATTGAACCACAGAGGCACAGAGGACGCAGAGGATTGAATAATGAGGAGCTAGGAAATAGGATTCTGTAGGCTACCTTACAGTTCGCGCCACGAAGTGGGTCTACACTGGCTTCAGGAAGTAAGCAGCGCGGGGCAGCCGCCCCAACCCAAAGGAGGCACGACGATGACAACGGTAGCACAAGTCCAGGACAGGATGAACCAGAAGCTGATCGGGGGCGTGGTTGGTGGCCTAGCGGGTGGAGTAGTCTTCGGCGTCATGATGGCAATGATGGGTATGCTGCCGATGATCGCTAGTCTAGTTGGTAGCAACTCTGCGGTAGTGGGCTTTCTGGTGCATATGGTTATCAGCGCAGTGATTGGCACCAGCTTCGGAGTACTCTTTGGAAGTCGTAGCACCAACTTTGGCCAGGGTGCGATCTGGGGGCTGCTCTACGGGGCGATCTGGTGGGTACTCGGTCCGCTGGTGATCATGCCGCTAATGATGGGCATGGGTCTACAGTTCGGTGCAGCACTGAGTGGGCCTATGCTAATGAGTCTAATGGGCCACCTGATCTTTGGCCTTGTCACTGGCCTGGTCTTCACCTGGTTTGTCCGGCGCTAAAGAGTCATACCAATTACCCTTGAACATGCCGCATTATCAAGAACGCTAACGCCCATTGGGACGCCATGTTCGGCAATCTGCAATCTACAATCGTAAATGGTATCAGTAGCTTCTCTCCATTTTCCGGTCATTGATATCAGAACACTGAATATGAAACCCCTCCGCGTCTATGTCTCTGCTAGCTGCACCGTCTGTGACCGTACCCATCAATTGGTCGCCGAGCTGCGCAGGCAACGACCAACCTACCCCATCGAGTTGGTGGATCTTGATCAACCCAATGCCGTGAAGCCGGACTTCGTCTTCGGTACGCCAACCTATGTGCTTGGTGAGCGCATCGTATCGCTCGGCAACCCCACTCTAGCAACTCTCATCAATCTGCTCGACACCAAGAACACATTGGCGGCACTGGCTGGAGCGTAGAGCGAGCGAAACACTGAGAGCAAATAAGCAATGCTGTAGCAGTGCTGATGTTCCAGAAAGCCTCCCTCTCGTTCCAGCCCGTCACGTTGCCAGCCAATGGCGATGGCTACCTTGGTTTATCATCAAAACACCCATTTCGTGTTTGTGATGATGAGGAATTTACATGAGCGAGCGACGACCTGAGACCCTGCCGGATAAGTTGCGCTACCTGCGCGACACCGACATTTTTCGCGATCTCGAACAGGCCGAAGTAGAAGCCCTAGGCAAACGCGCCCCGATGCAGCGTGTGCCTGCCGGGACGGTCTTCTTTTCGCCCGAACAGGCCGCCGAAGTCCTCTTCATCCTCAAGGAAGGCCAGGTGCGGATCTACCACCTCTCACCCGAAGGCAAGGCGCTGACCATTGCCGTACTGGAACCCGGCACGATTTTTGGCGAGATGGCCCTGCTTGGTCAGCGCCTTCACCAGAGTTATGCCGAGGCACTCAGCCCGTGCTTGCTCTGTCTGATGAGTCGCGAGGATGTCAAGGGGATGTTGCTGAGCGACCCTCGCATTGCCACACGGGTGGCCGAAATTCTGGGCCAGCGCCTGATCAGCGCCGAGCAGCGGCTCTCCGACTTTGCCTTCAAGAACCTGCCGCAACGCTTAGCGAGCCTGCTGCTTCAGTTGGCCCGCCCCCCGAAAGCACGCCTATTCCGTCCCGCCAGTGGCCCGCCTGAGGTACGCTTCACCCACGAAGCCCTAGCCGAAATGGTTGGTACCTATCGCGAGACGGCGACCAAGATCCTCAACGAGTTTCGCGCCCAGGGGCTGATCGAACTGAAGCGGGGATGTGTGGTGCTGGTTGATGAACCAGGGTTACGGGTACTCAGCGAGCTGGGCGAGGGTGGAACTTGAACAGTCTGCACCTCAAGGACGATCACTCACGAAGAGTGCAGTTGGCCGTCCTGTGCTTCCATTTTCCAACTGCGCGGTAGCTTTACTCTGCTACTTGTCTATCTCGCACGCCCGTACCAATCCCAGGATGGCTTTCTGATGCTGAGCAAGTTGCCAAACGTGCGAGGGCAGAAGCCGCAAAACAGCCTGAGATGGTACCCGAAAAGATACCTTTTCATCGTGCCGACACATGTTTCGGTTCAGACAGTTGCCAGCGGGGCGGCTAACGGATAACGTTAGGGTGTTATCACCATGCCTGTTGTTTTGCAAACAAATGATCTGTTTTGGTGCTTGCGCAGTCGCTACGAATCCGTTACACTACGCTCATCCGGGATGTAAGTAGGATCGCATGATCACAACTATCAACCTTACTTACTGAACAAGAACAGACAGTTTTTCCCAGATTGCCCAACAAATTGGCAAAACGGAGGATGAGTTGCTTCGTGATACAATTATCCGCACCCGGCGACGAGCCGCCAGTTCCATGTCATTGTTGTGCAGAGGAATGTCGGGATGCTTCAAGACTGCCAAC
>NZ_NQWI01000319.1 GCF_002532535.1 Candidatus Viridilinea mediisalina | reverse complement strand
CTCAAATACAGCTCGCGGCACGATCTGATCGAGCGCCTGCCCGAGGTGGTTGAACTATGGTATAGTTTTTGTGATCAAATCTCCGGTCAGGACGATATGCTGACGCTGCTGCGCTACCTCGCCGCCGCTGGCAAGCATGTGACGCTGCAAGAGATCATTGACGTGGTAGGGACAACCATTCCCTTGGGAGGTGCGCTCATGGGTACCATTGCCGAAGAGTTGATCGAACAAGGCATGCGAAAGGGTGAGCAGATCGGCCTGCAAAAGGGTGAACAAATTGGCATGCAGAAGGGCTTGCGACAGGGTGAACAACTTGGCATTCAAAAGGGCTTGCGGCAGGGTAAGCAACTCGGCCTGCAAAAGGGCGAGTTGCTCGGCCTGCAAAAGGGCATCCGCCTCGCCTTGAAATGCAAATTTGGCACCGAGGGTGAAGCCCTGATGCAGGCGATCATAACCATTGAAGATGTCATGCTGCTTCAGTTGCTCGCCGACGCCGTTGAGCATGCCGAGAGCGTTGAGGAGTTGCGGGCATGGCTGGCGGATGAGGCGGGGTAGTGTTGGGGTATCGGGTATCGGGAAGCGGGTGTCAAGCGATGAATAACGTAAAGCAACCTGCACCAAGCAACGTAAACCAGACGGAGCAAGAGCGTCGCGTG
>NZ_NQWI01000194.1 GCF_002532535.1 Candidatus Viridilinea mediisalina | reverse complement strand
GCCCCATCAACATCGGCAGCGGTCTGTGCATCCATAGCCACTCCTCACGGTACAACAGTCTCTATAAGATCTACCGCTGGAAGAGGCCAAAAGATACGCTTTTGCCTTGGAAAAAGTTCTTGGTGAGACTTTACTCTGCTGAAGACAAGAACACAAGCCAATCTTCAGTACCAAAACCATGAACAACCTTACCCCCCAAGAGCATCGCGTAATCCAACTTGCGGCTCAAGGCTGCACCAATGATCAGATCGCCCAGATCATGGGCCTTTCAGCATCCACTGTAAAGCACTACCTGCGTAGCGCCTGCCAGAAGCTACGTGTCCCCAACCGCACCGCAGCGGTCGCACGGTACTATGGAGGTGTAAGACCATCTTCTTAGACCGAAAGGGCGTATAGTAATATTATGAATTTACTTGTAAGATGTAGCCAGTGTGTAGTAGTGTACACTTGACCCCACTACCTGATTAATTTCGGTTCTTTTCAAAATGCTCAAGATCGAAAGGGGAAGATGTGTTCAAATACATCATCGTCGTACTCATTGCTGGCTGCGGTTGCTTACTCAATACTGGATGCAACCAAAATGCCAGCACTGATGATCTCGTGATAAGCTATCGGCGCACAGGCGGTATGCTCAACCTTGACGATCATCTGCGGTTGTATACCAATGGCCAGGTTGAGTTGGAGCGGAAAGGTCAGGAAAGCACATTTATGATTGATCCGAATGATGTTACAGATCTAACCAGTACTCTCGATCAGATACCATTCTCGAGTCTGCGTTCAGCGTCAACCAACCAGGGCGCAGACTATATCCATTATGAATTGCGTTATCAGCGGCATACCGTGCGGATCGCCGATCCAGAATTGCCTGCAGCACTGATCCCAGTGTTGGAAGAACTTGATGGCCTTATCTTGAATCAAGGTCAGCCATAAGCGATGCGATGGATTTCAAGCGTATTAACGCTTAGGGAAGGTTTCAGGGTACTTTACAGTCTGGAGGTATTCAGCGCATCCTGATGCCGCAAACCTATTTTCTATTTTCTCGTTTCTGTACCCTTCCCTTCTACGGCTATATGGCGCATGTGCTGTGTAGCTAGCTATATGGATTTTGCGTAAGGAGCATGGTATGAAGCGCACATCACTGGTATTGCTCGTAGCCCTTGTCGCCATTCTTGTATTTGCCGGAGGAATAGTACCATCAGGTATAACCACCTCCGCAACGGCTCAAACTGCACTCAACCGAATGCAGCAGGATGCTGTTGGTGAGCTTGAAATTGTCTGGAATATTCACACGAACACACCTAGTTTTGTGTATGGTGAAATACCAATTAACTCAGTGTCACTTCAAGCCGATGCAAGTGCTGAAGAGATCGCACTGGATTTTGCCCAAACCTATGCCAATCTGTTCCGGCTTCAGCAGGCGGATCGGGAACTCGTCGTTGTTGCTAGTGAGCAAGACAGCTTAGGGATGGATCATGTTACCCTGCAACAGGTCTACCATGGCATCCCGGTTCACAATGCGATCATGCGTGTTCACATCCATGATCAGGCCATCGTCGCCGCAGCCAATGGTGTAATCCCCGATCTAGGGCTCACCGCAATTGAGCCAACCGTAAGCGCAGATGAAGCACTAGCAATCGCCCAAGCCGTTGCACAAGGCGGTAATGCCGTGAGCCCGCCAACACTCGTAGTTTATACCGGCGATAACTATCTACCCCTCCCACAAGGCCAGTTGGTCTGGCTCGTTGATCTCAGCCGACCTGATGGGCCACCGGCGCGCTATGTTGTGGATGCAACCGAGCCGTTTTTGTTGGACATTATTGAGCGTGCTACCCTGGGGACACTGATCGCTGATCCGCATGCTAGCACACCAGAGGCAGCAGTTGCGTTGAGCTTAGATGCAACCGCTACAACCTTCGCCACCCTAGAACCTGTGCAGAACACACCACGCATTGAAACTTTTGACTCACGAGGCACCAGAATATTTCCACGGACGCCAGTACGAGTAGACGATAACCCTCCAGTAGGACGAACTGAAGTTGACAACGCCCACAACTTTACCCGTGAAACGTTCGACTATTTCTACAATGTTCACGGACGCAACAGCTTTGATGGTCAAGGTACCGTGATGCGTTCAACGGTGAATTATGGCACCAATTATGTCAATGCTTTCTGGGAGGGGGTTAATCTGTATACCGCTTATGGTACCGGGTTGGCGGTTAAAGATGTTGTTGCCCATGAATGGACACACGCGGTAACCCAACATACAGCCAATCTAGAATACCGCTGGCAATCCGGTGCCTTGAACGAAAGCTTCTCGGATATTTTTGCAGCGATGGTAGACCGCGATAACTGGCTGATTGGCGAAGATATTCCGATCCGTTTGCTTGGTGGTGCCGATGCCCTGCGCTCCATGAGCCATCCCGAACGCTATGGGCAACCAGCGCATACCGATGACTGGAAGCGCACCTGTTCAAACAACCAGGGGGTACATACCAATAGTGGGATTACGAACCATGCCTACTATCTGATTGCAACCGATATTGGGAAAGATAAGGCTGAACAGATCTTCTACCGTGCGCTCACCGTCTATTTGCAGCCACGCTCGAGCCTACGTGATGCTCGTGCCGCTGCGCTCAGTGCTACTACCGATTTG
The DNA here is from genome assembly GCF_002532535.1 of Candidatus Viridilinea mediisalina. Taxonomy (GTDB): domain Bacteria; phylum Chloroflexota; class Chloroflexia; order Chloroflexales; family Chloroflexaceae; genus Viridilinea; species Viridilinea mediisalina. Next base: position 2,456 of record NZ_NQWI01000194.1, on the reverse strand, counting down.
TACGAACGTGATAGTGATGAATATGTAGCGGTTGAGCGTGGTTTCCGCTATGTGGGGATCACCAACAACTGGAATCCACCGACCAATAACTGCTCGTGTGCCGCTACCCAAGTGTTAGCCGAGCGCTCGCTCTTTGCGGATGCAGTGCAGGCACTGGATATTGCCGTCACGCTCTACCAAGTGCGCGATCAGGTTATGGATAATGAAGCGCTTGGACAGCATTACCGCAACCTGTACGAAGAGCATAGTGATCGCATTGGGGCACTCATCCTGAGTGATGCCCAGCTACGTACTCAGGCCGCCCATTTGCTGCAGAGTACTCAGCCCGGCATGCAATCCCTCGTTGATCCCGATGCGGCTGATGAAATTGTCACTGCCAATGATGTACAAGAACTCATCACCTTCTTGCAGGATCTGGCACGTCAGGATCGTGAACAGGATGGCGGCGCCTTGGCCGAGACAATCGATCAGGAACTGCAACGCACCAACTTCCAAACGTTGGAGGGCATGACCTATAGCGAAGCTTGGGAGTATCTGAACAACGCTACCTATGCCGTCTATCTGCCGATGATTACCCGTTAGGCAAGGCACACTATGAATATACAGAAGTTTGTGACGCCGATTATGCGGTATCGAAACTGGCGTTGGCCCATCGCAGTAGGTATCTGTTTGTGCTTGCTAGGAAGTATGCTGATCGTCAATGCACATGCCGCCAATCCCTTGGCAAGTGTACCCGCAGTGCTCAATGCACCAACCCATATCGGGGGCGCAAGCGGGCGTGGTGATGCGCGTGATATTGATACGTATGCGGTCGCTGCCTATGACCCCACCACCAAGCGCTACTTAGTGGTCTGGCTGTCGGCCCGCCATGCAAGCTCCAGTTCATCAGGCTTTGATGTGTATGGCCGCTTGCTGGATCGGTATGGTCGTCCACTGGATCAAGAATTTCGTATCTCCGATAGATCAACCGCGGCCCGCGGGGCATTGCCTAGTGTGGCAGCAGGCAATGGTAGCTTTGCAGTTGCCTGGTCAGTTCGAGGCCGCAACTGCACGGTTGCACTCCAACCAGTGCATACTGCGACAAATAGCCGCGACATCGTCTTGCTCAGTGGTGAGACCTCCTATCACTCACCCCATATGCAGTATGATACCGTGCGCCGACAATTTGTGCTTGTAGCGGTTGCAGGTACCGACTATCTACCACCAGCACTGGGCGGTGCCAATACTGCCGATTGTGGGAATGATCGCACAAGCACAAGTCGTATTGTCGCCCAATCGTTTACCCTCAGCAGCGCTGGTGAGGTTGAGATTCTCCATGAACAAGTGATCTCGCCTGCAGTTGGTGCCTTCCGTCCTCACTTGGCGCTGCATCCTGCACAGAATCACTATATGGTGGTCTGGGAAGACCGCCGCGAAAGCGATGCAGCCTATGCACTGGCTGTCTATGGCCAACGGCTGACACCGAATTTGGTGGCAGTTGGTGATAATGTCGTACTGGCAGCAACCCAAGATTATGAGAATAAAGATGCCAATACGACATGGACCGCCCGACCACGGGTTGCCGCTAGTGCTACTGGATTTTTGTCAGTTTGGTTTGAACGTGAAGGTGAAGTCGCAGAACCATTATGGTCAACCAAAGGACGGACGATGGCGTCTAATGGTACCTTGGCGGAGCCTTTCGAGATCGATATGGTTGCATTTACCGATCCACGTTTCGACCAGACACCAACTGGATTTCTGGATGTAGTTTTCGTACCTGGAGACAATGAATATGTGGTAGGTAACGCAACTTTTGCGGAGCGACCATGGGGCTTGTTCTCTGAAATTCGTTTGCAACGGGTTGCGGCGAATGGGCGCTTGTTGCGTTTTCGAGATGGAGCAACAACAGCTACACCTGACAACGGTTTGCTTGATACCGCTCACCAAGATCGTGTCGGGATTAGTCTTGCCAGCGCTGAAGATAGTGAAATCTTGGCAGTCTATAGTAAGCCATCTGCTGCGGCAAGGCACGGTCAGTCCTTCGATATCTGGCATGTGCGCGGTGCGCTTGGTGCGCCACCACAGCAGCCATCTGCGGTCTATCTGCCTTTGGTGAGAAGGTAGAGTAACGGTAAAGTCGCTACGAACCATCCCTAACAAGCGCTTTAGCGCCATCCCAGCAATGGGTACAGCGCTAAAGCGAAAACGTCTCTACCAATCTACCCCCCACCCTGCTCCCGCAGCCACGCCTCAAGCTCGGCCTGTGTTGTGAAAGCGAGCAGTGCCTTGCTCAGCGCGTCCAACTGCGCGGAGTTCAACGCCACAATCTTCGCCTCCAGCATCTCGTTAAGCGATCCAATTTTGTATGTGAGCAATCGCAGCACCATGTTGCGTTCAGCCTGCACATAGGCAGATGCCTCAAATGGAGCCACATCCCACCCCTCGCGCTGCCCCCACAGCCACGCCTCAAGATGCGC
>NZ_NQWI01000023.1 GCF_002532535.1 Candidatus Viridilinea mediisalina | reverse complement strand
GTCGGCGACCTCAGCCGACTAAAGTCGGCACTACCTAACCATCGTAGTGCCGACTTTAGTCGGCATCCGGGGGGGGTCGGCGACCTCAGAAGCTGTCTGAAAAGCTAGTGGGCACGCGTTGGAGTGCCGGCTTTAGCCGGCTGAAGCCGGCACTCCAACGCCAGTTCATAGACTTTTCAGACAGCCTCTCAGCCAACTAAAAACAGTAAAGTAGCCTTCTGAAGGACTATAGTTCCTTCCCTCACCTCAACAAGTCTGATTGGTCGTCAAGCGACAGCGGTCAAAGATCAACGGCCCTAGGCGCGCCAACACCTGACTAGGCACTTCAACAAACTGGTAGTAGAGCATGCCATCCCAGATCAACTCGCGGCGCAAAGCGGGGCGCAGCAGCGTCCATTGGGCAATCAGGCCCACATTCCAGTAGACCAACAGCAGGGCGCTGGCCAGAATAGGCCAAGGGCCAACCCGCAGGCGTAGCCATTCGAGCAGGGCCGCGAGGCCCAGCACAAAGATGGGCGTACACTCTATCAATCGTCGGAAGCCAAAAGCTCCGCGTAGGTGCCAAGTGGTACCAAAGGCCCCATTGATATAGGTCTGGGCCAAGAAACCAGCGAGCAACAGTAGGGCGAGGGCATAATCGCGCCGCCCCAGCCAGAAGAGACCCAGCAGCCCTAGCGCCAGCACAGGAGCCCAGAGGAAGGCACCGCGCCCCGGATCAAAGAGCGTATTGAAGAAATTGGGGCTGGCCCAATCGAGTTTACCCGCCACCGTAGCCGACGGCCCTGGGCGGCCATTGAGGATCTGGTAGGCCACCAATTGGGGCGTGAGCGCCAGCAGCAGGGCCAGCAGAAAGGCCACATGGCGACCAACCTGCCGCAGTGCTAGCGGCCAAGCGCGGGTGCGGAGCAATTGCCAATAGCCCCCAAGGGCTTCCAGGGCTGGAATGATCAACAGCAAACCCAACTGCTCACGTGTGATCACCATCAGCCCGCCAATCAGCCCAAGCAAGAGCCATGTTGCGAGGCTACGCTGCTGCGGGCGGCCCCAATCACGCAGCCAGATGGTCAGAAAGAGGGCAAAGAGGAAGAAGCCGGGCGCATGGGCCCATGGCATCGCAATGTAGGTATAGAAGACCAGGGGCGACGCGAGGAAGACGGTGAGCGTCGCCACCGTTGCGGCAAAATCGCCGCTATAGCGGCGAGCGAGGCGATAGGTGAGTTGCAAGCCCAGCAGGGTATAGAGCACCGTCATCATGCAGACGGCGACGATATAGGGGCGAGCAAAGCCATCGCGGGGAATTTCGATCCCGAAGCGATTGGCTAGCAGCACCCCCAGATCGGCGAGGATAAACCCGGGCGCCCAGAGGATCGCGGCACCAACGGGGGCCACATTGCGCAGCAAACCAGTGGTCGGGTTCGGATTGACCGCGTCCTCACGGAGCAGCGCCATGGCCACAGCCTCATCACCAAAGCGGCGGCCCTGCTCGGCGAAATAGGTATACTCATTGCGAAAATCGAGGTCATGGTCAAAATAGACCGAACGGAGATAGGCGTAATACTGCACCTCATCGCTGAGGGCCACGCGGGGCAAACTGATAGGCAACAGCAACAGACAAACCCCTAGAATAATCCAGGGGCCAAACTCACGAGGTTTCATATGCTATTTCGGTAGGAGCGCGGGGGCAGCTTCGCCGCCCCCGCAACGCTTTAACGTTGAACCAGCGGCAGATAGGTCTGAGGGAAGGTCAACGATCCATCAACCCGCACCGTCTGGCTAATAAAGGTATCGGTAGGATTACCAGCACCATCGAGGAAGCGGGCATAGACATAGAAGGTTGGATCTTCAAGTCTACGCAAATTAGGCAGTGAGACGCGAAGCCCGCCAGCGAGGCTCCAATTGTCTACGATCGGTTGGCTATTATCACTACGCCATGCGGGGCCAATCTCAACAGGAATCCAATTGAGGCCCTGGTCAATCAAGGGGTTGGAGATCGGATTAAGGCTATTGGCCAACCAGACGCCCCAATAGCCTCCGGGGAACGTATCGGTAACGGTGACATTGCTAAAGACGAGGGTGCTGAGGATATTGGCATGCTCATTGAGGCGAATCTCAGCCAATTCGCCGCTCTCGAGGACAGGGCGCACCCGATCCAGCGTGAGGCGCGCAGACTCGGTTCTCACATTCCCGCTCTGATCAGTCACCTGTACGGTCACATTCACTGGCCCATCGGAGGGAGAACCAGGAATAGCGACAATATTCGCAAAAAAGCCATCAACGATCCCAAAGGGGCGTCCAAGGGTATCGGCTGACGCTCCAACGCGAAACTCTTTGAGCCCGGAGCAATCATCAGCGCCCTCAATCTCAAGGTAGAAGGCTGCCTCACGGATGAAGGAAGGATCGCCACCGAAGGCTCCATGATCGGTACCCAAATCAAGCAATTCGCTCACGAGCGGGGTAAAGACTGGGTTGGTGGTGGGATGGTGGGGATTGGCGATCCGGATCGACGCATCCACCGCATTATCAAAGGCAACCGAAGCACTCTTCGGCTCTTCCTCCACGGTCTCGTCCTCACGCACCTGGGTATAGAGGGTATAGGGGGTACACTGTTGGAGATTAGTTGGTAGTGTTACTGCAATAGTCGGCTGATACGCAACCCAAGGGTTCTCATGGGTTGGTTCAGCGCCCCAATTCCAACGCACATGGGTTGGGTCACCTTCAACCTCAGTAAAGGTAACACTCACACTCTGGGTAGCACGCACCAACTCTGCGCCACCTTCGATAACGGGTTGGGCGCTAATAGGCGGAGGGGTTGGGGTAGGAGTAATGGTTGGAGTAGGTGTGACAGCCAGAGCACCTTGAGCCGAAAGGAGAAAGTAATCGGTGCGAAGACCCAAGCCACCAAAGCGCTCAACCACAACCTGCATGTATGACCGATCTTCAAGGCTCATTGCGATTGCCCCATTAAAGACCGGATCAGGAGCTGAAGGTAAATGAATTGGGCCAACCACCCCACCATCAGCAGAGATATAGGCTGCATACAGCCTACCATCAACGACCCAACTGAATCCAAGATTATCTGCTGCATCTGCGGAGACACCGACACGACCTTCAGCCGTATCATTCAGGAGGCGCGAGGTCGGCCACGCCCCATTAGGCTGACGCACCGAATAAAAGACCCCGCCATCCGAGCTACGCCAAGCAACGACCGGCGAACCATCGGACATAAAGGTCATTGAAGGATCAGCATCAAAGAGGTTCGTCTCAGAGACGGTCTGAATATCAAAGCCAATGCCATTCCACAAGCCCATATAGATATTGCCTCTACTCATAAAGGCAACACCTATCTCATTATTTGCACCAACTGCAAGGCTTGGACGACCAAAGCTCTCAACATCAGCAACGAGGCCGGGGCCTTGCCATTGCGTAATATCGCCATCTCTGGCGAAGGCATAGCGATAGCGTGCATTGCCATTCCAAATAACAACCGTCGTTCCAGCGTGATCGGTTACTGCTTCAGGGAAGAAGTACTCACGTCCGGTCACGCGAGGCTGTGCAGTCACTTCACCTGAAAGTTGGCCATTAGGATAGCGTTGACGCAGCAGCAATGGCCCAACCACGGCTAACCGCGACCATGTATAGGTAAACATACCGTCATTACGACCTGAGACGGCTGCTGCAATCCAATCAGACTGTCCTTCGGCAGCACCAAGATCAAATGGACTCCCGAAACTCGTTTCCACAGCGGGTTTCACCCAAGACCGAGCAGTTGATCGATCAGCACTACCGGCTATAGCAGCCTGATTGCCTGCCGTAGCAACACTAGGATACTTGACATCGCCTGAACTTGGTATTGCTTGTTGAGACAGCACACGTAGATCTATATCATGTTGTGCAACTATACTCGAAGGTAGTATTCCAGCCAAGACTAACAATGCACAAAGTACACCTACGAAGAACGAGCGAACTACCACTACATAACCCCCTTCATCATAAACAGGGTAAAAATACTAGAGATACATGCTACAGATGATGAGGCATCACAATGTGCTGGATGTACTCAGACTGTAACGTGGTCTGAAACCTTAGTCTTATTCGGTAATCATCACATCACTAAAACGGATTTTACCCATTGCGCGCGTAAAGATACCCGCTTGTCCGTTTGTTAGGGTACTATCCTCGGCTACAAGGATTGGCTCACCGTTCAGTGATGCTTGAAGTTGATCGCCAGAGACACTGAGCGACAATTCATTCCATAGACGCAACTCATAGCCCGGCTCATCAAGGGTGGCAAGTGGGGTTACGACACCATCTACAACCCTTTCGAGCATGATCTTGGGCGTATCGCTATAGATGTCGGCCAATAAGCGCAGCCGATAGAAATCCTCAGCTTGGCGGCGCACAACCAGGCCCACATTGCCATTGCCCTGGTCGTGGAAGCGCATACGTACGGTATAGTCGCTCCATGTCGGATCGCCAATGAAGGCCATGGTCTCATAGGTATTGGGGTTGCCTGCTGCTGCCGTACGATCCTGATGCAACGCGCCCTCTTCGATCTTCCAGACCGAGCGATCCTCTGGGAGCATCATGCCCACATCAACGAACTCCCATGCTTCCAGCGCTTCGGGGCGATCCAGCTCTGGCTTGAGCAGGAGCTGTTCAGCCAATACAGGTGCGCTCGTGGGCTGTGGTGGAACCGTTGGAGTTGGCGTGTAATCAGGTAACTGGAAGATGGGCGAGTCTGACTGTGCTTGACCTTGCCTCTGGAAACTGCTTAAACTGAGGAATAAGCCCAGAATGATCATGAGGGTAAAGCCTGTCATGCCCGCAATAAGCGGGCGTAGGTTACGCTGGCGTTGGTTGCTTTTCATGAGATGTACTCCTTTTATGCGAACAGAATTTTCATTGTTTTCATGAATCAGGTCGATCATAAGCCCTTACGCTTTGTTTTGTCAAGCCGTTGGATGCGTGACCTACCTGATGCACAACTGACATCTTCATGAAGGACGCCGTTGCCACATCAAAAGTTCCCGCCCATAACGAGTGTTGATCGTGATCAACTGGTAATCTCTGGTTAGGTAGCTCTCGTTAGGAAAATAGTCGGTCCATAGATGTGGAATGTAGGTAGGGCGACGCTGATTGAGGACATAATCGGGAGCACGCTTTTCATGGCCTACTGGCCCAGTTCCCATGGTCGCCATTTCAACTCTGGCGATATAGTGGTCATTTAATCCATGCATATCAATAGTTGTACGTTGGCCATAGAACGCAATCGCACCAGCTCCTGCAACCGCAATGCTCTGCTCTGATGTCGTATGGTCGGCCATCCACCACCCAATTTCACGCCAGATATCGACACTTTCATCCAAACCTCGTATGATATATTCAAATTCTCGTGTTCGGTTGAGGGCCATAAAGCTGTAACTTATGAGTAAGCAGATCAATAAGAATTGTGCGGTGCGATAGACCTGAAGCCGTTGCTTAGTTGCACTGATGAGTGTAGCCAACCCATCAGCCAGCAGGATGGCTAGGAGCGGAACAAGGGGCACAAAGAAGCGTTCACCCCGAAAATGATCGCCACCAACTACGATAATATACGTGGTATAGATGCTCACAATGAGCAGCATATAGCCCCGCCAAGTGCCCAATCTCTGCCGCCAATTGGCGATGAATCCGCCTAGGGCAATGATGAGCAGTGGCCCTCCCATCGTTTGGGCAAAACTCCAACTGTAGGCCAAACCACGCATGACTGCCCGCCCGCCTCCGCCAGTTTTGGCATAGAAGGTGTTGGGCAGCCATTCTCCATAGTAGCTATAGCGCCAAAGGAAAAAGGGAATAATAATGAGCAGGTAGGGTGCAATCAAGGCGATGATGCCTCGCTTGCGCCGCATGAAGGCGCGGATATGCCCCCATTCCGACCAACGCAGATCGTAGACGAGCGCATGCAGGATGGTGAGCGCAAATACAAGCAGCCCTTCGGGCCGTGTGAGGCTTGCGAGCGCGAGGACGATGCCTACGCTGCATAAGCGTAGCCGTGTGGGCAGGCCCTCTTCAGCTTCATTCATGTGCCATAGGTAAAGGCTGATGGCTAGTACGATCAGCATGGCATAGAAGGCTGTCTCGAGGCCCCCCCCGCGTGTACTATGTAGCAGCAGACTTTGGCTTGTAGCGACAAAGAGTGCGGCCACACCCCCCCATACCGACCCAAGCAGGCGTTGCCCTACTGTATAGGTGAGTAGCAGAAGCCCAAGTGCCCAGATAACGCCTGATTGGTAACTCCATAGGATGGGATCCATTTCTAGCCATAAGACGAGCGCAATGAGCATCGTGTAGAGGAAGTTGGTATACCCTTCTACCCGCTCGCCAGGGTTGTACACCAATCCATGACCAAGTAAGAAGTTTTGAGCATAATGAAATGAAATAAAGGCATCATCTGAAAGCCAACTTGCCCAGATCATTCCACTAAAGCTCATAATACTGCCAAGTATGGCGATGCCAAGCCGTAACAAAGCCCCTTGGGCTAAGAAGATACCTGCCCCTGCTGCGATAAAGCTGAAACCAACCATGGTGGCATATGTGAGCGGAGAAGGTTTTAAGTAGGCATAAAGTATCAAGAAAATAATGATGAGTGGAGTACAGAGCATGAAGGCTCCACCTACCCTTGCCCCGCGCCAGCGCGCTAATCCCCAGAGCAGTGCGCTACCCATACTGACGATCAAGAGGTTTTCTGGAGCAGTGTAGGGTAAGCGGTAAAACTCCAGATCGGTCATCATGAGGCCAAGCGGGCGCGGATCGCCTGGTTGCTGCCATGGCTCAATTGCTATGGCAAAACGCAGGTTTGGCTCTGGTTCCGCAGGAGGAGGTAATAAGAGCCGATAGACGCGAAAACCTGCTTGCGGCAATGTGGTGGCAAATGCTTGCTCATTGCTCAGGAAGGTTAAGGGGCGTGGTTCTCCTGGCCCAGATGATAAGCGCACATGTACCGCATAACGAGGCGCTGCATGGTATGCCCATGGTATTTGGGCAAAGAAATAACCACTTGTCCAGCGATAGAGAAAGGGCGGCTCGGCGGGCCACTGCTCCAGATCATAGAGCCCAGCCCAATGCGCTTCGCTCTCTATGAGTGGTTGGGTCAGTTCAATGCGCTGAGGGGTTAGCTCTCGTTGCACCATACCTGCCCCAATCACCCAGGCTACCAATAAACCGATGAGGAGGCAGGGCTCTACCAGCCAAGCCATGGATCGCCCCATGTGGGGTTGATCTGTAGGTCTACGTGACGTTACCGACATAGGTTCATGGTGAGGGTGTAAGGTCTACCCCTACAAGCTCTTGAAAGCGAACATCAAGGGCAAAAAAACGGATACTAATCGCCTCATCACTTCGCGCCGGATCTGGTGTGGCGGGCGCTTCCAGCGTTACTGTATGGTGACCAGGTGGTACGAGCAGGCGAATTTGGTGGCTTGTGGGTTGGTGAGCTTCAATCAGTAATTGACCAGCGTCGCTGCCATGAAGCTGGAAGGCCAAAGGTCTGGGGGTTTCATGGCTGATCATGCGGAGGGTGATGGTCGCAAGGTGGGCTTGCTCAAGTGGATTGAAGAGGCGTATCTCAGCCTGTTCTCCGATCCAACGCCAACGGTATGCGCCCTCTTCCTCCAAACCTTGCCACCCTGGCCCCAGATAGCCCAAGGGCCCAACGGGCCATGTGTCGGGCACGCTGTAGACCTCAAGCCGCTCATCAGCCACAATTGGCGGGCCAAAGCCCAACGCTTCGGCGGTAGCCCGCACGCGGGCGAAATATTCTTCGCGCCCCACCGTCAAATCAAGGGCGACGTAGCGTACATCGTAGGCAGCAAAGCTCTGCTGTCCCAACAGGGGCCAGCCGGGGTTCACAATATCATTGGCCACCAGCGGATAACCCTCGATCTCGCGCAGGCCCGGCGCATAGCGGCTGAAGGTGTAGGCGGGCGGGCGGGCGAGGTAGCCGCCCAAGATAGGCCAACGATGCACTATCTGGGTTGTGAGGTTTTCGCTGCGATTCACCTGAATATAGAGCGGCAACGGCATCACCGCACCGCGCGGATTGCCCTCTGCATCAAATGGCGCAGGCCCCAGGGTGTGATAGAAGGGATGCACCTCACGCTGCTGAATCAGCATTGGGCCAGCGTAGGCATCGAAGGCGAGCAGCAGCGCAATCAAGCCCGCCGCCAGCCCCCCTGCGGCCCGCGCCGTCATGCGCCGACTGAGCCAAGCGAAGCCGTAGGCCACTAAGATAGCCAAGAGTACACTGGCTATGACCATGATATGGCTCGGACGCTGGCCCGAACGAATACCCGGAATGTCTTGCAGCAGCATAAAGGGCAAGGGCAAGCCCGTATCATAGCCCGCGATCCGCAGGGTTGGCCCCATGGCTAACAGGAGCGTCAGCCCAATCAGCGCGACCCAACGGCGCACCAGTGGCCACGCCGTCACCGCGCCAAGTACGCCAACGGCGATGCCAACCCAGCCCAAGGCCACATTCCAGATCACCGCCCCCGGATAGCGTTGCTCGCGTGCTGCCCAGATCGCCTCGCCCCAGAGCGGGTGCAACGGATTGGGCAAGAAGAAGTCGAGCAGATCAGCCGAACGTAAGGCATGGATCTCGCGCAAATCCCAGAGCTTGTCGGGTTCACTCATGAGCCCCTGCAACTGCGGCGCGATCAGGATGAGCCACCAGATAGCCGGTGTGCCACCCCAGATCGCTCGCATCCATGCCTGACGATCAGGCCAGCGCCAAGGTTGCCCTGGGCCTGGTACGAAGAGCCAGACCGCCGCCGCCAGTCCGGTGGTCATGACACAGAAGAGCCCATAGTACCAGCCGCCTAAGCCGACCCAGACCAGCAGCAGCCCACAGAGGAGCGAGCGCCACCAGGTGGGGCGTTCCAGCAGGGTGTAGAGCGCGAAGAGGTAGAGCGGCACCCAATGGATGGCGGTCACTTCGACTGGGCCATCCACCATACGCTGCACATGGTAGGGCGAGAAGGCAAAGACCATGCCGCCCAGCAATGAACCCAGGGTATGGCCCGTCACCTCACGGGCAAAGAGGAAGGTCACATAGCCACTCAGCACAAAACTGAGCAGCACCGTCCAGTTGAAGCCGGCCAACGGCCCTAGCAGCAGCGTAATGGGGAGCGCAGTTATGCCATGAGCCACCTGCGAGGTCTGCCAGAAGAGGTCAACCCCAGTGGGATAGTAGAGAATATTGGTAAAAAAGGGCAAGCGGCCACTACTCAGGGCCGTCGCCACCCACCAGAGATTCCAGGTACCCTGAAAGGCATCCACCCCGTGTTCGGCCCCAATGATGCCAGTGGTGAAATAGCGCACCATAGGCCAACTTATCAGGATGGCACACAGGGTGTAAAGCAAAATTACCCCAGTATGCAGGGCTACACTGCGCCAACGTTGCTGGGCTATGCCCTCAGGCCCTGCCAAGGCAGGGCGTAACGCTTCTGGATGCTGCCGCTCTTCACGCACCATTGTTCGCTATCAACTCCATCACAATAACCCCCAGAGTATAGCACATTCTCTGGCTCTGCCTATTCGATTGGGGGGTGATCAAAATCTGTAGGGCGGTGCCCTACAACCCTTCGGACAGAGTGGGAGCGCGAGGGAACCTGGTTCCCTCGCACATCCCTAGCTACACATGTTGGTCACACCTATTCGATTATTATCCCCATCACCGCCAGACTCAAACGGCGCGTTGGTTGGTGTTCCAACGCATCTGCTGGTGCCTCCAAACGGAGGCGTGTTTCGCCGACAGGTACGATCAGGTGAAACGTGCGCTGCATGCGCTCGCGGCTCACCTCAAGGCTGAAGGTTGCACCATCAGCCAGATGCAGCCTGAGCGGACGCGCATGGGCAAAAGCCTCCAGATCAAGCGTGAGGCGGACTACGCGCGGCGTGTCGCTCGGATTGACCAGGTAGAGATCGGCCTGTTCGCCCATCCAACGCCAATGCTGCTGCTCTACAGCTTCCACTTGTTCCCATCCAGCCCCCAAGAAGGCCAGTGGGCGCGGCACTTCCGGGCTAGGCACGGCATAGAACGTGACCTCGTGGTCACGGTACACGGTCTCAAGCCCCATTTCGGCTGCATACTCACGCATCAGCGGCAGGGGCGGGCCCATACTCGCATGGTGAAAGATGACATAGCGCAAGTCGTAGGCGGCAAGGCTCTCGCGGGCCAGTTCGGGCCAGCCCGGATGCAGAATGTCGTCACGATCTACGTGGCCAAAACGCAGCGCCTTGACGCCGGGGGCGTAATCTCCGAGCGGGTAGGGCGGTGCGCGCCCAATGAAGCCGCCAAGGATGGGTTGACCATGCTGAATCTGGTTCCAGAGGTGTTCACTATTTGAAAAATGGAGGTGGGGCGGCACCGGGAAGAAGGGACCTGTGAGCGCATCCCCCGATCTCAATGCCTCCGGTACCTGACGCTGGAAGAGGGGCAAGGGGCCAGCCCAGCCGTCAATGAACACGACAGCAACGATCAAGCCAGCAGCGGCCCAAGGCCCATGCGCCCGCTTCAGGCGCATGAACAGCAGTCGCGCCCCAAGGGCCGCAAAGAGCGCTACGGTCAGGATGGTAATCAACACAAAATGGTTGGGACGATGACTCGAACGCACGCCCGGCAGATCGCGGATCAGCGCATAGGGGCCAGGCACACCAGTCTGCCAGCCCGCAATGATCAGTTCAGAACCCGCAGCAATCGCAGCAGCAAATATCCCAACCACCAACCAGCGCCATTGGGTACGCCACGTCTTCACCACCCCTATGAGGCCCAGGCCGGTTCCCACCAGCCCTAAGGCCACGTTCCAAAGGGTCGAACCCGCATTGATCCCTTCGTAAAAAGCTGTTACCTGCGCCCCCCAAAGTGGATGGTGGGGGTTGGGTAACCAGAAGGCGATCAGATCGGCATAGGATTGGACATGTTCGCTTGCATCCCCCAGGAGCGTATCACCATAGGTGAACATGTGCCACAGCCGAGGGGCCATGAGGACGAACCAGAGCAGCAGTGGGCCGAGGCCCCAAGCCAAGTAGGTCAGATTGAGCCGCCAAGCTCCGCCTGGTAGTCGCCACTCAAGCCCCCCGCGCTGCGTTTGGGCCAGCGCCCAGAGCCCCGCCATCACCCCACTTGTCATCAGGGTGAAGAGGCCGTAGTACCACGTCCCCAAGCCTACCCAGAGCAGTGCCGCGCCACTCAGTAGCACCAAGTACCAGCGTGGGCGCACCAGTAAGGCATAGGTGGCCCAGGCCCACAAGGGCAACCACTGGATCGAGGCGACCTCAAGTTGAGCATCCAAGACCTTCTGCAGATGAAAGGGTGCAAAGGCATAGACGGCCCCCCCAACCAGTGCGGCCAATTCGGTTGGACGCTGCTCAGTGCCGTCGTTCAAGATATAGCCAAGCAACAGAAATGTGAAGTAGCCACTGAGGATAAAGCTCAAGAGGATCAGCATGTTGTAGGCGGGCAAGGGGCCAAGGGTGAGGGTGAGGGGCAAGACCAACAAGCCCTGGGGCAGACTCAACGTCTGCCAGAAGAGATCAAGCCCCTGGGGATGGAAGAGCAGCGGGGTGAAAAAGGGACTCTGGCCACTCGTGAGCGCCTGGGCTGTCCACCAAATATTCCAGATGCCCAAGTAGGCATCCACCTGCCCTGGGCCATTGGCAATCACATGCGAGCCTATGTGGAGCGGCATGGGATAGGTCACCACAAGGGTCAGGAGGGTGTAGAGACCTAGCACAAGGCTGTGTTTCAGCAGGCGTTGGCGCATCACGAGTCGCGCTCCACGGCCAAGACTGCGACGCCCACGTTCCATGGCGCTGCTTCCAGATCAAGCAGGCTGCGTGGGCTAGTGATGCTCAGCACGAGGGGCTGATCGGGCAGACATGCCCCCGCGCCCAAGGGCAGGATCAGGCGCTGCTCGCTGCCACTTAGCGTAACCGTCTGGATCACACCGACGGCCTCAAGGGTGACGGGCCGCCCGGCGGGGCCGCGCAGATCAACCTGGAGCTCGTTACAGCCACTGCCGCCCACACGCACCTGAGCACTGCCAAGGGTCCAACGCCCCTCAGTGAGGTCGGGGGTAATCGGCGCAAAGCCAACAAAGTGACCCAATGCTGCGGTTGCCCCAGGGATCACCCGCGCATCTGGCGGCGTGGGGGTCGCGCTCCAAGCCCAGGTGTAGAAGTCGTTGGTATCGCGGCCAAACTCAATGATTTCGTTATGGGCAGCCTCAGCCGCAGCCTGATCGCCCAGCATGGTAGCCAGCCAACTCTCCATAGCCAAGGCGTAGAGGCTGCGTGGCTCCGCTTCACGCGCCACCACGAACCACTCCAGGGCTGTCTCATGATCGCCTTGGAGCATGGCCAAATCGGCTAGGGCAAGCGCACGCAACGAGTTTTCTGGATCAGCCGCATGGGCAGTCAAGAAGGCCGCTTCAGCGGTCGCAAAGTCGCCTTGGGCCAGGGCTTGCCGCCCCACACTGGCGCTCTGCTCCACACTGATCCAGGTGATGTAGCGGGTACTGAAGATCAGCGCAAAGAAGACCAGCCAGCCCGTCAGCATCAGGCCAACCCGCATCCATTGGGGGCGGCTCAAGCCTTGGCGGAGCGCCCGCCATGCCATTGGGATGCGCCAGAGCGCATAGGCGCAAAAGGGTACAAAGATGGCCACCAAGGGCAGACGTAGGCGATGATGACCAATCGTGATGGCCGAGAGCAGTACGCCTAAGCCGAACCAGAGCAGTAGCGGGGTAGTACGCCGCCACGAGGGCGCAAAGCTCAAACCAGCAATGCCCCCAAGCATGATAAAGATATACTGGGCATCGGCCAGCAGACTCAGGGGGCGCGGATTCTCGCCCGCACTGAGTACAATCTGCTCATTGGTTGGACTGATTGTTACCACATCGCCCACGGCATAGCTACGCGATTGCAGCAGGAAGAGCGAGGCGATCTTGTAGCGTGCCCGCACCAGATGGAACAGCGGATCTTCACGAAAGCGTTCGAGCGTCATCTCCACCGCAAGGGCTTGGCGGTCGGCAAGGTTGGGCAGGCCAAAAATGGCCGCTTCGCCCGCAATGCGATCCGCTTCGCCCTGCACGGTGCCAAACCACATACTGATGCCGCCGTTGGTATCCACCAAGATCAGCCGCTCATGCACAAGGTAGTTCCGCAAAGCCCAGGGGCTAATCAGTAGCGCTGCGCCCAGCGCAAGGGCCGCAGGCGCAAGCAGCCGCCCGGCCATCCCTTTGGGCTTGGCGGGGGGCTTGGCCCAGAGTAGCATGAGCAGCCCGGCCATCGGGATAAAGAGCAACGAGACCGCCCGGGTCAGGGTGGCCATGGCCAGCACCAGGCCCGCAACAAGCGCCCAACGCCAGTCGCCATCCTCAATGGTGCGATCCACCAACACCAAGGCCAGCACGATCAGCATGACAAAGATCGCCTCGGCGAAGAGCACACTGCTAAAGCTGGCAAAGGGCACAAAGAGAGCCGCCAACAGCCCACTGAGTAGGCCAATAGCTTGGCTCGCAAAGAGCCGCCGCGCCAGCCAGACAAAGGCTAGGATGCCTACGCCGGTTACGAGGGCTTGGGCGAGCAACGCCCAACGCAGGTCAATTCCGGCAATAGTAAAACTGAGTGCCAAAAAGATCGGATAGACCGGGGGACGCAGCCACTTGCCGGTATCATGGTAGCCGCCCTCCATCAGATGGAGCGCAGCACGATAATACTCTTCCGGGTCGCCGGGCTGCACCGCGCCAGCCGTGGCCTGCCACGACCAGAACCAGACGCGCACCAGCACTGCCACCAGCACAACTGCGAACAGACCCAAGGTGTAGAGCGAGAAACGACGAGTCACGATGGCTTTTCCGTGAATATGAGGAACAGGGAACGGAGAACAGGGGAACAGAAGAACAGGGGAACAGAGAACAGGGGAACAGGGAACAGGGGAACAGGGGAACAGGGGGGCAGGGAACAGGGAACAGACCGCACTTAGGGAAGCAGAAATTTTCAAGTATCCCAGCAGCCTGTCATGCTGAACAGTCCATGGGGGAAGCAGAAATTTTCAAGTATCCCAGCAGCCTGTCATGCTGAATAGTACATTATGGGCGGGCATCGTAGTGCCGACTTTAGTCGGCTGAGGTCTTTGGCAGCGATGGGAAGCCGACTAAAGTCAGCACTACCTACGGCGTAAACGGGAACGTTCCTACGAACCTTCGCTCAGGGTGGCAACGCAATGGGGCAATCAACAACATTCGCTTCCCTGAGCGGCCATCGTAGTGCCGACTTTAGTCGGCTGAGGTCTTTGGCAGCGATGGGAAGCCGACTAAAGTCGGCACTACCTACGGTCTCAATGGGGCAATCAACAACATCCGCTTCCCTTATTATTGTTGACATCCCCTCACATTCCAAACTCTGTGCCCTCGGTGCCTCTGTGGTGCAATCCTCAGTACCTCTGCTCGTTGCTGTTTTGGATCCTTTTGTCCAAAACTCTCTCTCCCTACTCAACGCAGCCCACGCGCATGCAGGTGTTCAGCGAGCCACGCGGCTTCGGCGGGCGTGAGGTCGGGGGGGGGCGGTGGGCCAGTATAATCGATGCGCCGCCCATAGCGGGCACTAGCGTAGATTTGGCGCAGGCAGGCATTGAGATCAAGGGGAATATCGGGGTCGGGATGGCGCAACGGCACCGGCACGATGCCCAGAGGTTCTTGCCAGGTCACGGGCCAGATTTCGATCTGCGGGCGCGAGGCGGCCCGGCTCAGGTAGATGAAGCCGGGGGTTGGCGGCAGATCGGCCTGTACCAGTGGGCGCCGCCCGGCACGCAACAGGTCAATTTCGAGCAGATGGGCCGGGCTGTGAAACATGGCTTGGCGCTTCTTCTCGTAGGCATCGGCCCCATCGGGGCCGGGACGCTTATTGGCAGGTGAGAGCAGTTCAATCGCGGTCACGAGGGCGCCTTCATCCAGCGTGACAATTTCGAGGCGAGCGTAGCGCATCGGCACCAGCAGCGGGGCCACCCCACGCAGCGGTGCCGGGGTAATCGAGGGCGAGGGATGCTGCATAGACGCTTGTGGCGTCACATACGCCTGTGCGCTCTCGAAGATCGCCACATCGGGCACGACGGCCATGCGCGTTGCGGGCAACTCAGCACGTTCTAAGCTCACATAAGGCGTAATCGCAGTCGTATAGTTGGGCCCAATCTGCGCTTCGAGTTGATCGCTGATTGCCGTGATTAAACGGTGATGCACATCAGGCCAGAGCTTGGGGGCTTCGAGGTAGGGATTCATTCCGGCAAAGGGGAAGTCCATTGGGCAGCGCCTTTCTTTGGGGAACAGGCTCGTTGGATTTTAGCATACCACATCCCAGATGGGCTGATTTTGCTGTACAATCAAGCAATGTATGATCACATCAACCAGGTATGTTCGCTCATTCGCGCCCGTAGCGCCCTTGTGCCCCGCGTTGGCATGATCTTGGGTTCGGGCTTGGCTGCGTTGGCCGATGAGTTGGATGAGGCGGTGGTGTTCCCCTATGCGGAGCTACCCGGGTTTCATGAGCCGAAGGTGCCGGGGCATCGTGGCGAGTTGGCACTGGGCTTGTTGGCCGGTCAGCCGGTGGCGGTGCTCCGCGGACGCTTCCACTTCTATGAGGGCTATGGTATGCCCGAAGTCACCTTCCCGGTGCGCGTGCTGCGTGCGTTGGGCTGTGAGACGCTGCTGGTGACCAATGCGGCTGGTGGGCTGCACGCTACCTGGCAGGTGGGCGATATTATGCTCATTACCGATCACATCTTTATGCCTGGGCTGGCGGGCCATACGCCCCTGCTTGGCCCCAATGATGATCGGCTGGGGCCGCGTTTCCCGGGCATGGTTGGTGCCTACCAGAGCGAGTGGGTGCCGCTGGCTCATGCGGCTGCCGCTGGGTTGGGCTTTACCCTGCGCGAAGGGGTCTACCTGATGGTTGCAGGGCCAAGCTTCGAGAGTGGGGCCGAACTGCGCGCCTTCCGGCTCTGGGGGGCCGATGCGGTGGGCATGTCTACCGCCCCTGAAGTGGTGGTGGCACGCCACGCCGGGATGCGTGTCTTGGGCTTTTCGCTGATTACCAACCTGGCCCTGCCCGATGGCCCCCCCGCAAACCACGCCGAGGTACTCGATGCAGGCGAGGCGGCGAAGCCGCGTTTTGCGGCGCTGATCCGCGAGGTGCTGCGGAGAGGAGCGTTTGTAGAGGGTTTTTAGAGGGCACAGAGGTTTTTCACCACAGAGGCACAGAGGGCACAGAGATTTTTCACCACAGAGGCACAGAGGGCACAGAGAGGTTTATATGTGAGGTTATTTTAGCACGATAGCTTGTTTTCCTAGCTTTCCTACGTTCCCACG
This sequence comes from Candidatus Viridilinea mediisalina, assembly GCF_002532535.1. Classification (GTDB taxonomy): domain Bacteria; phylum Chloroflexota; class Chloroflexia; order Chloroflexales; family Chloroflexaceae; genus Viridilinea; species Viridilinea mediisalina. The sequence goes on along the minus strand of NZ_NQWI01000023.1, from coordinate 43,041 downwards.
TTCCTGCTTTGCCTATGCACAAATTGGCCAAGCACACGCTGTGCGCTCTGTGTCTCTGTGGTAAAACCCTCTGCATCCCCGTGTAAGGAGTACACCTATGGCACTACACCCCCTCGATCAGATCAGCGCGATCCCTGCTGCGCTACGCAAACGCTTGGCCGAGGAGTATTGGATTACTTCGGTTGAGGAGTTGATTGCGACGGCTCGCTCCTCCAATGCACAGTATGGCAGTGGCCTTGCGGCGTTGGCGTTGGCCTTAGGGATGTCTGAAGCGAACCTGCGGGCATTGGTTGAATTTGTGCGCCAACAGTCGCCGCCCGAGGCGCTCTCGTTTAGCGTGCCGGTGAGCATTGAACACGGGAGCGGTCTGGTGCTTGGTGATTACCGTAACCCCGATGCGGCGGCCTTTAGCATTCCAACCTCCTTGCCCGCCGAGGTGCCGCCTTTGGGCGATCTGCCACCGCCAGGCGATCAGGGGGTACGTAATACCTGTGTTGCCTTCGCTCTGGCCGCCAGTTTCCAGGTGGTAAGCCAAGCGCCAACGCCCCTCTCCGAGCAGTTCCTCTACTGGGCGTGTAAGGAGGTAGATGGGGTACCTGGCGACCACGGTACGCTGCCGCTGGTTGCCTTTGAGGTGCTGCGTGAGACGGGGATTTGTTTGGCTGAAACATGGCCCTATGCGCCAAGCCCGCGTGATCACGACAACCCTGGACATGGCCCGCCGCCCCCCGAGGCACAGAGTGAAGCACCGCTGCGCCGTGTCGAGCGCTTCCATCCGTTGCCCCCCAACAACATCAATGTGCTTAAGGATGTCATAGCCAAAGGCTGGCCCATCCTAGTTGGCCTGGATATCCGCGAACACTGGGAAGATTCCTGGCAGGCGACCCATTTGGGCCGTTTGCGCCCAGCCTTGCCCGGCGAACGGGATCGTGGTGGTCATGCGCTCTGCCTTTTGGGTTACCGCAATGATCCTAGTGCGCCGGGCGGGGGCTACTTTATTGCCCGCAACTCGTGGGGGGCCACATGGGCAAACGGCAACAGCGATGGCCCCGGACTCTGCCATGTGCCCTATCGCTTGATGCATAGCAATGGGCTGCTTGCCTTGGCCCTCGAGCGGGTGCGTGTTGCTACGCCGCCCCCACGCCCACCGGATGCGTCGGTAGGCAAGGCGGGGCAGGCGGCCCAAGCTGCACCAGATTTGGCCCAACTCTACGCCGAGGCCAAGGAGTTGCACACGCGCATGGGCCTCTTGGTGGAGCGTTTGGCTGGCTTGCTCGATCCGAGTGCTGCACCTCGGCCCAACCCGGCCCCCGCTGCCCTACCTGACCAAGCTGAGCGCACATCAGCCCCCAGCAGGCCAGCGGCAAGTGGGGCGGCCCAGGCACTCAAGCGCGGTGCCAGTGGGCCATTGGTACTCTTGAGCGGCGCTCAGGGTTCGGCGGGTGAGCAGCTCTACCCCAATGGCCTGATGCCGGAAGGCAAGCCCCTGCTCCAGATTGATGCTGCGACGGCAGCCCGTTTAGCCCAAGGCAAGGCGGGCCAAGAATCGCGTGAGCATCAGTCGCTCTATAGGAACAAAGCCTACTATGCAACCAACCATTTCGCAGGGACGATCGCGGAAGTTGATCCTAGTTGGGTCGAAACGGCCCGTTGGGCCGTGGTGATCAATGCCACAGAACCGGCAAGCCTGCTCAAGGCGATCTGGCCGCTGATCGAGCATCGGATGCGGCAGATGGGCCATGCCACACCCAAGGTGGACTTCCGCGAGGGTGAGACGGCGGGCGCGTGGTATCAGCGCCATACCAATGCTGGCAGCCTAACGCTCCAGCGTAAGGATTGGGGCCGCGTGCCGCCGGTCTTGATCTATACGCCGGGCGAACGTGCTGGCTCTTGGTTGGCACGCCACAAGGTGGGGCAGGGGCCGGTTGACCCCGCACGCGGTGTGCCGTACTACCTGTTGCTCCTTGGGCGCCCTGGCCCGCTGCATGACCAAGATCAAGCCTATATTCCGCTCAGTTTCCAGTATGATCTCGATTTCTTCTGGGCAGTTGGGCGGCTCTGCTTTAGCGACGAGCTTGGCCAGCACCGCTTGGTTGACTATACGACCTACGCGGAACGGCTGGTGGGCTTTGAGCAATTGGGCGATGCGGCAGCCGCCGCCCGCTTGCGCCCGGAGGTGGCCTATGTGGGCACGCGCCACGATATGGATATGGCAACGGAGCGGAGTGCTGATGAACTGGTGCGTCCTCTGGCGGAATGGAGTAGCACTGCGGATGCCCTGCCACAACAACGCGGAATTGGTCATCAACTCTTGTTGGGTGCGACGGCCACGCGCAACAACTTTGAGCGCCTGCTGAGTGGTGGTAGCGACGGACGCCCTCCGGCCATCCTCTTCACCGCATGCCACGGCTTAGGGCTACCGCTCAACCACACCGATCTGCTGATGCACCAGGGTAGCCTCGTTATGGCCGATTGGAGCGGAATCGGCAATGTCAGCCGTGACCACTGGTTTGCCGCCGAAGATCTGGGCAATCTGAGTGGTGGCCCCAAACTGGAAGGTAGCTTTGTCTGCCTCTTTGCCTGCTACGGCGCCGGTTGCCCTGACTACGACGAGTTTATCTTCGATGCCAGCATGGAGCGCCCACGCATCGCGCCCTTCCCGCTGATCGCCCAACTGCCGCAGCAATTGTTGCTCAACGGAGCGCTTGGCGTCTTGGGCCATGTAGAACGGGCCTGGACCTACTCCTTCAGCAGCACCGAGGGGGCACGCGCACAGACGCAAGGCTTTGAGGACATCATCGGGCGCTTGTTGCAGGGCCGTCCACTTGGCGATGCTACGGATCAGTTCAACACGCTTCAAGGCCAGCGCGCCATGATGCTTACCGAGGAGTTGAACAACATCAAATTCAACAAACAGGTAGAGCCCTTGGAACTAGCGCAACTCTGGGTGGCCCGCAACGACGCCCGCAACTACATCGTACTCGGCGACCCGGCGGCACGTCTGCCCTACGAACGCCCTGAACGGCTACTCACATAGCCATATTTGAGCAACGCATTCAAACGGCGCACAATCGCGGCATGGCGCGGCCCAACTGGACTCAGATGCACAATCTCCCCATCAAGCAGCTCCACACGCTCATCGGCGGCAAACACGCCAGCATCGCGCATGCGGTGGTAGGCCGTCACAGTGAATTGATGGCGAGCTACGACCATCGTGTACTCCTATGGGTCTGAAAGTCGCGTTACCATCTTGCGAGGATGCGTGAGGTGAAGCCCTCGCGCCCTCGCATCCTCGCATCCTCGCATCCTCGCGCCCTCGCGCCCTCGCGCCCTCGCGCCCTCGCGCCCTCGCGCCCTCGCGCCCTCGCGCCCTCGCGCCCTCGCATCCTCGCATCCTCATCATTGTAGCGCCGAGCGTCTAGTCAACGCAAATGCTATGTTACTATAGCGTTGCAGATGGTGTTTTCGTGTCATAAAAAAGAAGACGAGTCAGCTATGCGCGTTCCCTTCCTCTTTCTGCTCCTGTCGTTTGCGCTTCTCGCCACCATGCTCTCCACACGGATGCTGCATGGGGAGCAAGAGGTTGTGGCTGCGCCCCTAGCCAGCACCAGCGGCCCCGAAGCCCTGCCCCGTGGTTGCGGCAGCGTCACCCCGCCCGGTGGCGAGTTGGCGGCCTGCTGTCTCAGCGGCTTTGTCTATATTGACGGCACTGTGGTGGCCGGTGCCGAAGTGAGCATCACCAACGCACAGGGCGAACGTGTCACTCTTTACACCCAAGCATATAGTGATCTTCCGCATAAACCCACCTATCGCCTTAGCCTGAGCGAACCACCGTTGAACATTCAAGCCGGTGAACGCATCACCGTCACCGCGCGCTACAGCAGCCACGAGCAGAGTGTGAGCTACACCGTGCGCCCGGGTAGCCAGCAGGTAGATGTGGTGTTGGCGCGGCGGACGGCTGATGATTACGTGGTTGAACGTCAGATCTGGAATCCTGCACTATTAGGGCAATTCAATGATCCAACCGATGTAGCCGTTGATCAAGATGGTAACGTCTATGTTTTTGATGCTGTCAATGCGCGTATACAGGTCTTTGATAGCACAGGAACTCCGATACACTCTTGGGGATCATTGGGCACCATGCCGGGGCAGTTCTTTCCATCTTTTTACGATGCAATAACAGTAGATTCCTTTGGAAATGTCTATGTTGTAGAATACATGCTCCATCGCGTCCAGAAGTTTTCTACCGAAGGTGTGTTGATCACCACTTGGGGCGGGCGCGGCACAAATCCAGGGCAACTCGAGTATCCGGCTGGTGTTGCAGTCGATCTGGATGGCAATGTCTATGTTGCCAACACAATGAGTGACATCCACAAATTCTCTCCTGCCGGGGATTGGATTGCAACATGGCGGCCAATGGAGGCTATGGGTGGCCCCCTCTGGGGCCGTATGGCCTTTGGCCCTGATGAGCATCTCTATGTCACCGCATGGCGGCGTGATGGAAGTATGTCCGGTGAATATGGCGGGGTGGCGAAGATCAACACCAGTGGCCAACTGCTAGATACATGGGGCTTTAGTCCGGGCTTTTTTGGCCAACCCCGCAGCATCGCCTTCACACCTCAGGGTGACGCTTACCTTACCGATATTCGGATGAATGTTATTCAACGTGTATCGAGCAGTGGTTCTCCATTGAATGAATGGACAACCGCGCAACCGAGTGGTGAAACGCTCAGAACCCCTAGTGCTGTAGCGGTTGCTCCGAATGGACGGCTCTATGTGGCTGAACGGGGCGCCCATCGTCTGCTTCTTCGTGAAGCGAACGGCAATTGGGTGGCCCCTTGGGGTGAGCGTGGCGCAGCAGCAGGGCAACTTCAACATCCGACCGGGATTACTGTCGCGCCCGACGGCTCGTTCTATGTTGTTGATCGGCTTAATCACCGCGTTCAGCACTTTCGTGCCGATGGGACATGGCTCCGCAGTTGGGGTGGCCAAGGTTCTGCTCCAGGTCAATTTAACGATCCCTTTGGCATTGCCCGCCGTGCCGATGGTACGATCTATGTCTCCGATACGGTCAACCGGCGGATTGATCGCTTTACAGCCCAAGGTGTCTGGCTCGAATCGTTTGATGCCCATCCCAATAATTGGGTTTTACCTGGCGCAATCGCTGTGAGCGATGCGGGGGTAATCCATGTCGTAGAATACCAACGCGATAGTCCTAGCTTAATTTATCTCATAAACGCTAACAATGAGCTGTTGTGGCAACATTTCGATCTTTCTTTCCCTCGGGATGTTGCCTTAGCCAGTGATGGTTCATTCTATGTCAGCATGATTAGTGGAGTGCGGCGCTATCCCGCAGGTGGTGGGGCTGCCCTAGAGACACTGAGTGGTGTCAGTCATACACGGGGTGTGGCGGTGGACAGCCAGGGCCACATCTTAACTACCGAGTTTTCAGTCTCACGAGCGAGCAAACTGCACCCCGATGGCACCCTCCTCAGCCGTTGGGGTGAGCCGCCCGATACCATTACACCAATGACCTATTTGAGCAATGCGAGCCTCGGCGAACTCTATCTGCCAGAGGGTATTGCGGCTGGCCCAGAGGGGCGGATCTATGTTGCTGACACACGCAACCATCGGGTACAAATCTTCCGCCCCATGAGCTACGCCAAGCCAATTGCCACCATCAACCACATCAGCAGCGCGAGCCTGCAAGCAGAGGATACGTTGACGATCCGTGGGATGGGGCAGGATAGTCGTGAGAATCCGCAGATCACCGCCTACCGTTGGACATCGAGCCTCGATGGGGTGATTGGCAACGCCGCTACGCTCAGCCGCGCTGCGACTAGCCTGAGTCCTGGCATGCACCGTATGATGCTTGAGGTTCGTAACAGTGCAGGTACGTGGTCTGATCCGGCAACAACAACCATTTTTGTGGCTGAACCACCCCAAATTACCTGGACAGCGCTGCTCTATCTGGCGGGCGATTATCCTGATCAGGGTAGTCAGTTTAACGCCTTCCTTGCGGCGCTTGAGCAACTCCAGACTTCGCTGCGTAATCCGGCGATTCGGGTGGCTGCCCAAATTGATGGCCCTGCCGACGGCGATACCTACCGTGTGCTGATTACCCCTGGCAATCCACCGCAGGTGAGTAGCATCAGCGTGGGCGAAAAGGCAATGGATGATCCTGAGACTTTGAGTGAATTCATCCGCTGGGGGCAGGCGAACTTCCCGGCCAACCACTACTACCTTGCGGTTGCCAATCATGGCCAGGCCATCCAAGGGATTGCCTGGGATCGCACCAGTGATCTCAAAGATGACGGGGTGCTCAACTACAGCGCCTACATGACTACTGCCGAGCTTGGTCGGGCTCTGCGGGCCGAAGGGGTGGCCCCGATTGATGTTATTCACCTTGATGCATGCTCGATGAATCTGCTAGAGGTGGCCTATGAGTTGCGCCCGCGTGCTGACGTACCGGCTCAATCGCGGCTGCTCATCGCCTCACAATACTTGGGTTGGAACTTCTTTGCCTACGACAGCTACATCAACGCGATTGGAACCAATGACACCCCGGCTCACGTGGCGCTCAAGGTCACCTCGACCTATGCCACGTTGGGCGATGAGGCGGAGGTGCCGTATACCATTGCCACACTTGATCTTGGACGCGCCGAGCCGATGGCGACGGCGATAGATACGCTCGCTGCTGAATTGGCGGCACACGTCAACAACGACCGGGCACGGCTCGCTGAAGTGGAAAATATCTGGCGGGCTAGTCCGCGCTTTGACAGTAATGGCGACTACCTGAATGATGGCTTGGACGACTACCTCGATCTGCTTGCCTGGGCCAGTCGTATCCAGATGGGCATCAGCAACCCAGCGGTGCAAGAACGCGCCTTTGCGCTCATCCGCGAACTCAGCGGCCCGCGTGCTTTCATTGTGGCCGGTAGCAACCGCGTGGGCAGTGGTAACCTACCGATACGCTATGCCAATGGGGCGTACATCAACCTTGCCGACGCCACCGGCGTTTCAATCTTCTACCCTGGTCGGCAAGACACCGTAGCCTTCGACAACTACATTGATAATCGTATTTTTGAATTTACCAGCGCCACCCGTTGGCCCGACTTTCTGATAGCCGGGATTGGTGTATTACCACCAGGCCCGCGTCAACCGCTGCCAGGGCCATTGACCGGCATGGATCTGGATGTGGTCCCCACGCCCACGCCCACGGCCAGCCCGACGGTCACCGCCAGCCCGACGGTCACCGCCAGCCCGACGGTCACCGCCAGCCCGACGGTCACCGCCAGCCCGACGGTCACCGCCAGCCCGACGGCCACCGCCAGCCCGACGGCCACCGCCAGCCCGACGACCACGGCGAGCCCGGTGCCGATTCCAACGCCACACCACCAGGTCTTTTTGCCCTTGGTGCGGCGGTAGGGAGGTGTCTGAATCTTTTGGCGGCGGTAAGCGATCTCTGAAACATTCCTTCGCACCCGCTACCGTTGCACAAGAGGAAGGTAGACTTTTACTTCAGATGGGCGCACAATCGGCACTTCTGGGTTACTGACATTGATCTCCCGCTCCACGATATGCCATGTCTCATCAAAGCTGCTGCGATAACGCACTTGAATAGTATGCGAGCCATTGGTGAGCCGTGTGGTGTCGAGTTGGTAAGAGTAGCCGGAGTTGTTGAAGCGCGGATCTCCGTAGTCCGTGCCCACGTCGGGGCGTGGCTGCCCATAGCTTGCCGTGTCCAGTAATTGGCCACCACTGTGGATCTGTACCTGATCAACGCCCGTGCCATGCCACGAAGCGGCATTGAGCGCCCATCCGCGCACCGTGATTGTGCCTTGCGCTGTTGCACCACTGCTCGGCTCTTCCACAGTGGCTGCTGGTACGGTCAGTGGCGGGATGCGTTCAGTATTGATCCGTCCTAGACCGATGACTGTAATGCGCCAGCGCGCCGCCCGTTGCATAAAGTCATCTTCGGAGAGGAGTTGCTGGCTAGACCATAGGTAAAGCGTGAAGACTTGCCCAAGCACCGCATTAAGCATCACACGCGATCCATGACCAAAATCTGACGAGCAACTGGTCGGACGCACAAAGATCTCGGTCATAAAACCGTCTGGCCCATCCATTGACCAGCGCAACTGAAAATGTGGAGCATCAGTGCAGACCGAGATCCTTATCACCGTGAGGCTATTCAAGCTCTCGGGATAGATGGCTATCTCAGAGATAGTGGGGTTGGGCTGCAAAAGCCCATTCTGACCCGCATGCTCCTCGCTGAAGGTGGCATCCGGGTAATGGAGGATAATCGGATCGAGATCTGCGAGATTAGCGTAGCCGGTCGTAGTCATAGGCAGTAGCGTAAAGAGCATGGTGAGTAGGAGTGTGCTGTGGCGCGCAAGGTAGAACATGTGGAGGACTCCTTCATGGACGGATAGGACATTCACACCAATTACCCTTGAACATGCCGCATTATCAAGAACGCGAAAGCCCATTGGGACGCCATGTTCGGCAATCTACAATCTACAATCTACAATCTACAATCTACAATCTACAATCTACAATACCAATCGCCCCCGTAGCGGCTGTGAGTCAGCAAGTATCTTGGGGCTCCAGTAGCGCGCTTGGGCCATCCAGTCCGCATTGCCATAGAGCGGTTGGAGTTCCAAGGCGCGCTGGTAGCTCTGCTGCGCCTCATGGTGCTGGCCAACCATCCAGAGGGCTGTCGCCAGCCCAGCATGGGCATCGGGGCTGCCAGGATCAAGCTGGAGGGCCGTGTGCCATAACCCGATTGCTCGCTCAATATCGCCACGCTCGTAGAGGCAGAAGGCGAGATTGTTGTAGGGTTCGTAGTAGCTGGGATCGGCGCTGATTGCAGCTTGGAACCAGACTTCAGCAGCAGCATAGTCGCCTCCGGCAAAGAGCGCCAAACCTGTACGGTTCTTTTCCTCTGCTCCTTCGCGTGGCGTTGTGAGCGTAGGTGTGTGTGCCACCATCGCTCCAACCAAAGGAGACGGCGTGGCTGGTCGCATGGTTGCTCCTAGGCTCTGTTGGTCTGCTTGTGCAGGCCAAAAGTGGGAGGAGATGATGAAGCCCCCCGCCAACAAGCCAAGCACAACGAAAAAGCGCAAACAGCCCGGTGATGCTGATCTACGCTCAGGCCAATGCACCACCACCACAGGCGCTTCCGACCGACGGAACATGCGCATAAACATTCTCATCGCCATAAGGCCAAACACGAGCCCGATGATAAAGAGTTCCATAGCTAGAGCTCCCGCAGCTAGGCGTATAATAGAGAAGAACATCTAAACCTTGGATCGTAACCTTAGAAGCTGTCTGAAAAGCCGGGGGCACGCGTTGGAGTGCCGGCTTTAGCCGGCTGAAGCCGGCACTCCAACGCCAGTTCATAGACTGTTCAGACAGCCTCTTAGACCCAGAGACTTACACAATATGACAACCACCCTTCCTCCCCTTGAGCCGGTAATTGCCTGTTGCCAAGCTGAGCGCAGTGCTTTCCGTCAAACTGGCGAACGCCATTCGCCCTGCTGTGTTCAGGTCTTTCGCCGTGCCTTTGCCGGTGACCAACAGGCGTGGATGGCGATTGATACGATCTTCCACCCTATGATTAATAAATGGGTGCTTGATGCTCTTTCCGCCACAGGTAATCCCAATTTGCTCGATGCTGAGACGTTGCAGGATGTTATACAGGAAGCGAAGAGTATTCTTGGCCGGGTTGGGCCGCAACGCCCCGATCTCTTCATCGGTGATGAGTTGGGACGCTTGTTGAAGTTTTGGGCGACATGTACCAAGCGTGCTGTGTTGATCCAATTGCGCTGGCAACGCCGCCATATAGATGATGATATACCGCTTGAGCCGTACCATGCCTTGCCTCCGTCTGACGCTGATCTGGCAATAAGTTTGCAAACGTTGTTAGCTACGATTCTGATTACTGCTGAAGAACGTCTCGTCTTTGAATTGCTGATGGTGCAGGGCTATAAACCCGCTGAGATTGCCGCCCGTTTCCCAGAGCGATTTGCCGACGTGGGGCGCGTCTATGCGCTTGCCCAACGCATCCGCCGCCGCTGTTGGGCTAATCCTGAATTGCGCCAACTCGCTGGCATAAGAGGAGATGCTCCCGCTGGCACCGATTCGGCAAACCTGGCCGCAATTGACCAAAATAGCTCTAATCCATCTGCTGCTGCGTCATCGTCACGCAAAAAAGTCCGTGGGCCTACATCTCTTGAAATGCGAATCAATAGTTCTTCAAAAGAAGGTAGTGCCATGAATATTCCGTGCGAACTTGATGAGGCAAGCTTGTTCGATTACGTTACTGGGTTTGCTCCAGTGGAAGTGCGTGCTGCCGTTGAAGCCAACCTCGCTTGCCTTGTACGCGCTCAGACGATTGCTGCCGAAGTCGCGCAAGTGGAGGAGTTGTTCTACCGCTATGGCTGTCCCGCACCTGAACAGTTGGTGGCCTACCAAGAAGACCAATTGGAGGGCACCGCAAGGCTGGTGTTCAAACGACATCTAGCAACCTGTGCCCACTGTCAGGCTGAACTAGCACTGCTGGCCCATTTTGATGCTGTGCCGCTCGATCAGCCCGGCCCACTTGCGCAGGTGCGCCAGGTGGTTGAAGCGATCCTGCAACCAGCCCTCACCCTGCAACTGAGAGGTCAAGCACAGATCTACAGCACCCCCCAGGTGCTGATTACGCTCAGTCTGCGCCACATGGCCCGCAGCAGCCCCCGTTGGACGCTCACGGGCGAACTGAGTGCCCCCGATGGTTCTCCGTTTATGGGTACCATTGAGGAGGTGCGTCTCGCCGCAACCGCTGGCCCCGACCAGCCCGCCGAGCTTGATGAGGATGGTACCTTTACCCTACGCAACCTAGCCGCTGGACGCTACCAGTTGATCATCGTCACGACCGATCTGGAGCTGCTGATCAAAGCGTTGATAATTGGTGAAGTAGATGCCGATTGAGTTTGACCCGCTTGCAGAACAGTTGCTTGCTACCCCCGATGTGCAATGGTCTGCTTGGTTGATGCACCATGCAGCGCTGCTCTCGCTGGAGTTGATTGCGCGCTTAAAACAGCGTAGTGATGCGCTCAACCGCAGCGATCCCACGGCGGCAGAGCGGATCACGCGGGCGGCGCTCGCGGTTGCCGCGCAGCTTCCACATGAACCGTTGGCTACCCCTCTGGCTCAGTGGGCGCGTGGCAACTGGGCTATTTTCACCAAGCCCGCCGCAGCATTGCACTGCTACCAAGCGGCACTCGCTGGCTATGAACAGGCCGCTGATGTAGAGGCTATTGCACGCCTCTCAAGTAATCTCGTCTTTGCCTATACCACCCTTGGTCAATTGGAGGCAGCCCTCACGGCTGCTGCCCACGCCCAGCAACTCCTGCAAACACTAGGGCCACACGGCGAACCGTTTCTGGTCAATTTGGGCATCAACTATGGCTGGCTGCTCTATGAGTGTGGGCGCTACCACGAGGCGCTGGCGGTCAATGAGGCTTCACTGCCACTTGCGTTGCGCCACCACAAGTATGTAGAATGGGCCGAACTCCAAGTCAACCAGGCGTTTACCTTGGGCATGGTTGGGCGCATCACCGCGAGCGAAGCGTTGCTGCGTGATAGCCGTGAACGGCTGGTGGCATTAGAGCAGTGGCTGACGGTGGCGCGCATTGATCTGAACCTTGCTGAACTCGCTGTGGCCCTGGGCCAACCAGCCAGTGCTCTGCGCCTGTTCCGCCAGGCTCGTGCGGGCTTTGAAACATTGGGCGTGACGATGGAGTATGCCGCGCTGCTACTCTTCGAGGCCGATCTCTTGGTGCGCTTGGGGGCCTGGCGCCAAGCACGCCACGCCTGCCGTCAGGCCCATGCCCGCTTTGCTGCCGAAGGTATGCAGCACTATGTCGCCCAAGCGTTGCTGGCTGAAGCCCAGGTGCGGCGTAAACGCAATCCTGACGATCCGCAACTGGTGCCGCTCTTGCATGCGGCGGCTGAACAATTCACCCAATTACACCTGCCGCTTGAGTGTGCCAAAACTCAACTTGAACATGCGGCGCTCATGCTTGATCGAGACCAACTGGACGAGGCATCGCGGTTGCTCGCCCTGCCCTTGCCCAACGACCTACCTCCCGGATTGCAGGTCTGGCAACAGTTGCTCCAGGGGCTTCTCGCCCAACGCATGGGGCACCCAGAGCTTGCCCTGCAGCACCTTAAGCATGCGCTAACACAAAGCCAGCAGACGCATCTCATCTGGCTGCAACGTGACATCGCGGCTCAACTTGGAACGCTGTTGCTCACATGTGAGCCTGAACATGCCCGTCAGCAACTGGAAGCTGCCGCAGAGCTTGATGAGTTGCTGCGTGCCAATCTGAGCATTGCCGAGCTAACGGCCAGCTTTCAGGCCCAGCGGAGCGACCTCCTGCCCCAGTTGGTGCAGTTGGCAGCGCAGGCCAACCAGCCCCTCCAGGCGCTCCACTATGCCTGGCGTGCCAATGGGGGCGCGCTGCTTGATCTACTTGCACTGCACAATCAACCTCAGCATCCCCAGGAGCTGGAGTTATCACGTCAGCAACTCGCCACCCTACGCTGGCAGATTGTGCGTGCTGAACAAGAAGAAGAAGCGCCAGCAGTGCTAGAGGCGCTCCATGCCCGCTTGCGTGAACAGGAGCATGCCTACCTCGAACAGCGCCGTCGTGTGCGCCAGAACCAAACGGGGCCAGCAGTGCAACTGCCGAGCGATCCAAGGCCATTGCTGCGCCACCTTGCCGCCACTTGGCTCATTGAATATGTGCGCTGCGGTGATACATTGCTGGCAATCTGTGCCGATGCTGAGGGGCATGTGCATACGACCCAACTTGGTTCAGTAGATGCGATAAACGATCTATTCAACCGGCTCGAACTGAAACTATTGAACTACCTGCGCCTCACTCCGGCGCAACGGCAGCAGCAACAGCCGCGCATGCTCAAAGAAGCCCGCAGCCTCCTACAACGGCTCCACAGCCAACTCATCGCCCCCCTGCCCGCCATGCCCACAAGCGGCCACCTGCTGATCGCCCCCTGCGCCCCGCTACACCTTATACCCTTCGCCGCACTCTGGGATGGTACAGACTACCTATTTACACACTACGAAATCGAACTCATCCCCTCAGGGGCGCTCTTAGCGGCACCGCAACCACCTCGTGCCCCACTTGGCCCAGCCCTGCTAATCGGTTGCTCTGCTGCCGGCAACCTCAGCGCAGTCGCCACCGAGATCGCGGCGGTCGCTGCAGCGCTACCAGGGAGCCAGAGCTACCTCGACGATCCGCAAGCGCTTGATGTTCTCCGCACGCTCACCCAGGCACCGCGCATCCTACACCTCAGCGCCCACAGCGAACTCGATCCAGAACCCTCCATCTTCACCAGCCTACAACTGACAGACGCCATGCTCACACTGGAGCAGTGCTACGACCTACGCCTCGCCGGATGCGAACTGGTCGTACTGAACGGCTGTAGTACCGCCAGCGGCATGGAGAGCGGCGGATCGCTGCTGGCCTTCCAGAGCGCCCTACTCGTAGCCGGAGCACAACGGGTCATGACCAGCCTCTGGCCACTTGCAGATCAACTGGCTGCCACATGCATGGCCAGCTTCTACCAACATCTCGCAACAGGCCGCACCGCCACAGCAGCGCTACGGGCCGCCCAACGGGAACTAAGCAACCACGAGGAATGTGCCCACCCAGCGGTATGGGCGGGCTATGTGCTCACGCGCCGGTGATCGGTAGCGGACAGAAAATCTGTTCATTGCTGCAAAGGAATGCAAAGGAACGCAATAAAGCTGCGACGCCTTCCCCATGAACACGCTTTCTGTCCGTAGTGGTATACTGCCCACTAGCACGCCTCTGTTCTTCTGCTCTTCTGCTCTTCTGTTCTTCTGTTCTTCTGCTCTTCTGTTCTTCTGTTCCTCTGCTCTTCTGTTCCTCTGCTCTTCTGTTCTTCTGCTCTTCTGCTCTTCTGTTCTTCTGCTCTTCTGTTCCTCTGTTCCTCTGCCCCCCCTCTGTTCCTCTGCCCCCCCTCTGTTCCTACGGATAACCCTATGCGCCCCTTGTTGCTCCTGCTGCTGTTGGTTCTGCTGAGTGGTTGTGCTATGCCTTTCCTGAATCGCTCAACGCCGGTGCTTGAGCCGACGGCAACGCCTGAGCCCACGGCAACGCCGCTGCCGAATTTGACTGATGAGTTGACGGTGAGTGAGCTTGGCTTGATGCTCACGCTGCCAACCGGATGGGTCAGTGTGATGCGCGATGGCACGCTCAAGCTTGCTGCTTCGGAGGCGGCATTGAATTTGGGGAGTCCGGGCGCTGATCTGGTCTTTACCCTTGATGCAACGCCCCTCGTAGCATTGCAGGCTCAACTTGGTGAGGCGGCAGCCAGCGATCCGGCACCCTTCTTTGATTTGAGTAGTAGCGCGGTGGAACAGGCAGACTATACCCTTGGCCCGACGACGACGCTGGTGCTTGAGGGCTATGCCGGGCTTGCGGCTGACCTGAGTGGGCCAGGGGTGGCCGGGCGGCTGGCCGTTATTCTGGGGCCAGAGGTGGCGTTGCGGGTGCTTGCTCAGGCTACGAGTGAGGCTTGGCAGGCGCAAGAACCGCTCTATACGGCGTTGCTGGAACGTCTCCGTTTTGTGCCGTTGCCAACCCCAACCCCAACCGCAACCCCGGTGCATCAGGCGAGCCAGCCGTTGATTGTTGATGTGGGGCCACCCGGTTTTGTGTTGCGCCTGGGCGGACGGGCTGGCCCGCCCGATGGACGCTTTGTTGCCGCTCGTGGCCTTGCGGTAGCCCCCGATGGCACGCTCTACCTTGCCGAGAGCCGTCGCGGTGTTTGGGTCTTTGCGCCCGACGGGATCTTGCTGATGACCTTTGGGGCCGATGAGTTGCTTGATGCCTATGATGTGGCGCGTGCGCCTGATGGCGAGCTCTTTGTGGCCGATTTTGGACGCAACGCGATTGCCCGTTTTAGCGCCGAGGGTGAATTCATCAAACGCTGGGGTAGCGCCGGTGACGGCTTGGCCCAGTTTGGGCTCGCTTCGCCCCAACGGATCGCCATGGGGCCTGATGGCAGCATCTACGCCCTCGATGCGCGGCCCGGTAGCGAGGGGGGACGGGTGGTTAGCAGTGTGGTACGCTTTAGCGCCGAAGGTGATCTGTTGGAGCGCATTGCGCTGCCCGATGATCTTGCGCCTGCCGATCTGGTGGTTGCGCCCGATGGCTCAATCTTCTTGGCTGAAACCTTTGGCGGTGTGGTTCAGGTCGCACCTGATGGCAGCGAGTTGGCGCGCTTGGGCGATCCTGTCGATCCGCAAGCCTTGGCGGCAGCAGCGCTTGATCGTGATACCCAGGGCAATCTCTATCTCGCCACCTATAGCGCCGGGATTGTCAAACTCAATCCCAATGGTCAAGTGATTGCGCGTGGCGGCGAGCCTACCTCAGCGGGGAATCTGCCCAACCCCGGCGAACTGAGTCTGCCCAATGGCATCGTTGTAGCACCAGGTGATCTCGTCTGGGTCAGTGACAACAGTGGCGAGTATAGTGCTGTGAGTGCCCTGCGGCTACAGAGTGTGACCGATTCTACAGAAACTGAAGCGGATGAAACCGCAGCCGCTACTGCCGAGGCAGAAACACCTACCCTAACGCCCACCATCACCGCCACAGATTTGCTGCGCCAGTGGGCCAGCGAAGCCAACGCCTCCAGTTACTATGCGCCCGACTATCCCCCCTCAAACGCCACTGGCCCCCCCAGGGTGGAAGGTTGTCAAGACAGCCCCAACGCCTGGGCGGCAGCCGAACCCAATAGCCTCGAGATTCTGGAATTGCGCTATGCAACGCCCGTCTTCGCCGTGGGTGTGATCGTACACCAGAGCTTCAACCCGGGCTTCATCAGCCAGATCGAACTCTTTGATGAACGGGGCAATGCCAGCGTCATCTATAGCGCCGAACCAGCCCTGAGCGAGCAATGTCCCCAACTGCTCGAAGTCACCTTCCCGCAAACCCTCAACCGCATCGTCGCCGTGCGGCTCACCATTGACCAGCGGCCAGGGGCCAATTGGAGCGAGATTGATGCCGTGGAGCTCTTGGGGCTGCCATGATAGAGATGCAGAGCATTTCACCACAGAGACACCGAGTACACAGAGAAATTTGGGGCAAAGCAATTACCTGTTGGCATTCCCTCCACAACAATACCTCTGTGCCCTCGGTGCCTCTGTGGTTCAACCCTCTGTACCTCAATCGCAACCTTACTCATGATGCTCCTCAACAGTGACCAGCATACGATCCACCCATGTGAGTTCAGCCGCAATATGCAGCAGATGGTGTTCAATAACCGCATGGTGATTGGGAGGTAGTTTGGTACGCAGCACCTCAAGCCGTTTTTGGTGGGCCACAATCTGAGTACGGCGGTTCTGCAGTAATTCGGCCAACTCAGCGCGGGGGAGTTGCTGCTGAAAAATGGTACCAACATCCTCAGCAAAGACGGGAGGGCGATAGTTGGCCAAATTTTCGCGCAGCAGCGCCTGGAAACGGGCTTCGCCTTCGGGGGTAATGTGGTAGACGTGCCGTTCAGGCCGATTGCCCTCCCGTTCGGTCTCAAGGCGCACATAGCCATCACTACAGAGCTTATCGAGGATATAGTAGGCTGTTGAGCGCTTCAGATTGACACAGAAGTCCATCTGCTGATCAATGAAATCATTGATCTTATAGCCATGCATCTCTTGGTGGCGCAGCAAGCCGAGCAGCAGCAGGTGACGATCCATAACGTGCCTTTGAGTGTTGATTAGTCAGATTTGAGTATACAAGCAAGCGAGGGGGCTTGTCAAATAGAAAAGTGTTGCGGTGTGGCGACTTCTCCGCCACACCGCAACACAAAAACAGCGGGGTTGGGGCGTAGCCCCAGATGCATGACGCCAAACCTCTACGTACCCGTAAGCAGACGACGGGCGAGGCGTTCACCGCCAACAAGTTCAGCGAGGTGGCGGAGTTGATGGTCTTCGTAGGCTTGGTTAAAAATGGCAATATCAAGCGACAAAACTTTTTGGAAGGCTGCGAGGGCAACCGCTGGTTCGGAGCTTTCATTGGCAATCTGATCGCCAAAGGACATAACAACGTCAATCATGGCGAGGGGGTAGCGCACCGGCAGGCCCACCTTGACATGGACTTCGCCAATATGCAGCCGCTGTCGGGCATAGTCGCGGTCGTAGACTCCAGCGAACATACCCATGAACCAAGTTTGCACCATGCTATGCAGGCGTTGCATATCAACGCCCTGCAGGTACTCGGCCGTATTGGCATGGGCAAAGAGGCGATCATAGAAGGTCTTGGTAAGCGTCGGGCCATAGGCTTCAGCCTTAGGCGCGAGCGCCTTCAGCGTAGCACCGTCTTCGGCACGAAGACCCATCAACAGGATGAGTTCATCGAGGGCAGCTTCGTCTTTGATCTGCCAGCTTGTACGATCTTGGCTCATGGATACCCCTTTGTATGGGAAGAATATAGGATAATGGAGAAACCATTGTCATATATGACAAATTCAATTATAGCGCACCAATACCTATTTGTAGCAGCAAGATTTTGGTTAAAATCTGGCATTTATGCAAAGCAAATTGGTTATTTGGGAAATATAGAACAAGCTTGTATTTTTAACGATGTTCTGTAGTAGGTTTGTATCTTGGTTTTTGCCTGACAGATCGGCGGGTCTGCGGTGGAGTGCCGGCTTCAGCCGGCTAAAGCCGGCACTCCAACCCCAACTATCGGCTATCGAAGAGGTATACCCTGCTTGTCACTCGCCACTCATCACTCGTAACTGGTATTAAGCACTCTGCTCCTGGTTCATCTGGTTTTGGGTGGCAATATGTTTGAGCAGACCAAGCAGCACCCCTTTGACGCTTGGGCGGTCGGTGGCAACACAGGGC
The DNA here is from genome assembly GCF_002532535.1 of Candidatus Viridilinea mediisalina. GTDB lineage: Bacteria > Chloroflexota > Chloroflexia > Chloroflexales > Chloroflexaceae > Viridilinea > Viridilinea mediisalina. The sequence goes on along the minus strand of NZ_NQWI01000023.1, from coordinate 25,094 downwards.
AGGACGGGGATTTCGAGAGGCACCCCGAGGCGGCGGCGCACATAGCTCACGGGCAGGGCAGCTTCATCGTCCTGTTTATTGGCCGCAACGATGAAGGGAGCGTCGGTAATCTCGATAAAGCGGCTCATGAGCCGTTGGGTTTCAGCGAAATGGCCGGGGCGGGTGCTGTCCACCATGACCACATAGCCAAGACAACCGACGGTAAGATGTTCCCACATGAAATCAAAGCGTTCTTGGCCGGGCGTCCCAAAGAGGTAGAGCGTCACCTGATCATTGATCGCAATTGTGCCAAAATCGAGAGCGACGGTCGTTTCGCGCTTGAGTTGACGCTCCTCATCAAGGGTCACTTCGTAATCGGTAGAGATGGTATCGATATCGCTAATCGTTCTGATGAGTTGGGTCTTACCGGCGGCGTAGCTACCAGTAATCACAATCTTAAGCGCCTGCATCGTAGCCTTTCCTCCCTTACAGGCCGCGAATACGGCGCATAATTGCATCAAGCAGGCCGCGTCCAACCTGAGGGCGCTCATCACCGGCACCAACGCCGACGACAGCAGCAGCGGCCAATTCAGGGGTCAGATGGGCTGCCGGAGTGACCGAGACAACGTGATCATGGTGCGATTTAGGTGGCGTCTTTGGCCGGGGTGGAAGTGCAGAGGGGATAACGACCTCAATCAGGCCAATCGCCAGCAGTTCGGCAACGGTGCGAATCGTCTGATCAGGGGGTAGACCAGTAGCCTCGCAGATGGTCCGCACATCGGTATTGCGCGAAATTTGGCTCAGGATGCGCCACTGGTTCACATCCAAGCTGACACCGCTCTCGGCGCTACTTGGCAACGAAGAGAGTTGCAGCATCGTATCGAGCGTAATCGAATGGTAGGGCATGGCCCGAGCGGGATCATCGCGGCGACGCACGCCTTCCATGACCAGCCATTCAGAGTCGTGGGTAATGCGCGGGGGGCGTGACATGACACTGGGATCGTGGCGAAAGACGAATGATGCGTTATCCCAGAGCAGCATCTGGATGACGGCCTCCTCCTGAGTCGCTTGCACGCGGCGATCAGGGCCTCCGGCCAAGACGGCATCAACCACCTTGCCATCGGCTACATAGATCACACCGCGCTCGGCGGTGCTGACCAGAATCAGCACGCCGGTTTTGGGACCCATCCGGAAGACCTGGAAGAGGTCGCTAAGCGACATATCCTGAAGCGTACCTTCGAGGGCCATACCTTCTCCTAAAAACGCTAAGGGATGGTTTCAGAAAAGCGGAAGGTTGCTATACCATATCTTGCGAGGATGCGTGAGATGGGGGATGCGTGAGGCGAAGCGGTGAGGATGCGTGAGATGGGGGATACATGAGGCGAAGCGGTGAGGATGCGTGAGGCGAAGCGGCGCGTCCTCGCGCCTTCGCATCTTCGCGCCCTCGCGCCCTCGCGTCTTCGCGCCTTCGCGTCCTCGCAAATGGTATGGAAGGTGCAACTAAGAGCCACTAAGCAGACGACGAGCGAGTCGCTCACCACCAACCATCTCGGCAAGGTGGCGCAACTGGTTATCTTCGTAGGCTTGGTTGAAGATGGCGACATCCATGGCCAAGACCTTACGGAAAGCTGCGACCGTCTCTTCGGGTTTCGCGCTTTCACGGGAAATCTGATCGCCATAGGGCATAACCACATCAATCATGGCGAGGGGGTAGCGCACCGGCAGACCAATCTTGACGTGGATCTCACCGATGCGCAGGCGGCGACGAGCATATTCGGTATCATAGACTCCACAGAACATGCCGGTGAACCACTCCTGCACCATGCCGTGCAACCGATCAAGGCTCACATCCTTGAGATATTCAGCCGTATTGGGATGGGCGAAGAGGCGATCATAGAAGGTCTTGGTGAGCGTAGGGGCGTGCTCTTTTGCCTTGGGACCAAGGTCTTTCAGCAGGGCTCCTTCTTCGGGACGCAGGTTCATCAGTTGAATCAACTCTTCGAGGGCGGCTTCGTCTTTGACCGTCCAGCTTGCACGATCTTGGGCCATAGGGGTGTCTCCGTGATTGCTATTAACGATGTTGGCACCAATGATGATTGCCCTTATGCCAGATAACACATAGGGGTTCCTCATCCTACCTATTATAACACCAACTAGCGCAGTTTTTGGTTAAAAAAGGCGCGATTTCGGTGGTTTGATCTATTTTCTACTATGGTTATACATACTACTCTTGCGTGTTGGCGGCGAAGCCGCCAACACGCAAAGCGAACCTGGGAGTGCGGGCGTCCCGCCCGCGCTCCCAACATAAGGTTTTGCCATCCCCACCGGATAGCTCCCTTTTCAGCTATCGGCTATCGGCTATCGGATTTGGTATTACTGCGAATTCTGGGCCGCGATATGTTTGAGTAGGCCAAGCAGGACACCTTTCACACTTGGGCGGTCGGTGGCGACACAGGGCAGGACGGGGATTTCGAGGGGGACGCCGAGGCGGCGGCGCACATAGCTGACAGGTAGGGCGGCCTCATCGTCCTGTTTATTGGCGGCAACGACGAAGGGGGCGTCGGTAATCTCGGTAAAGCGGCTCATGAGCCGTTGCGTTTCGGCAAAGTGGCCGGGGCGGGTGCTATCTACCATGACCACATAGCCAAGACATCCAACGGTGAGATGTTCCCACATGAAGTCGAAGCGCTCTTGGCCGGGCGTCCCGAAGAGGTAGAGCGTCACCTGATCATTGATCGCAATCGTGCCAAAATCGAGGGCGACGGTTGTTTCACGCTTGAGCTGACGCTCTTCATCAAGGGTCACTTCGTAGTCGGTGGAGATGGTTTCGATGTCGCTGATCGTTCTGATGAGTTGGGTCTTACCAGCAGCATAGCTGCCGGTAATCACAATCTTGAGCGCCTGCATCGTCGCCTTCCTCCCTTACAGGCCGCGGATACGGCGCATAATCGCCTCGAGTAGGGTGCGTCCAACCTGGGGACGTTCGTCCTTCCCACTGCTCTGCACAGCCGTCGTAGCAAGTTCCGAGCCAGCGGCAGTTGCCGGGTTTAGGGCAACAACCGGATCGTGGTGAACTGCATTGGGGTGGGCTTTGGGGGCTGGGGTGGGGGGTACGATCTCAACCAAGCCAATCGCCAAGAGCTCAGCCACAGTCCGCATGGCCTGCGTAGGCTCAATGCTAGTAGCATCGCAGATAGAGCGCAAATTGGGGCTACTGGACACTTGGCTCAGGATGCGCCACTGATTGACATCAAGGCTGACGCCGCTCTCGGCGCTACTAGGCAAGGGTGAGAGTTGGAGTTGCGTATCGAGGGTAATGGTTTGGTACGGTGTGGCACGCGCCGGGTCTTCACGGCGACGCATTCCCTCCATAACGAGCCATTCGGAGTCTTGGGCAATCCGTGGGGGGCGATTGAGGACATTTGCGTCGTGGCGAAAGACGAACGAGGCGTGATCCCAAAGGAGCATACGGATAACGGCCTCTTCCTGAGCAGCCTGAACACGGTTATCGGGGCTAGAGGCCAATACCGCATCGATCACCTTACCTTCGGCTACGTAGATGATCCCGCGTTCTGCCATGCTGGCAAGGATAAGGACGCCGGTCTTGGGGCCCATGCGGAAGACCTGGAAGAGGTCGCTGAGCGACATGTCCTGAAGAGTGCCTTCGAGGGCCATAACAACCTCGCTGGGCGAGCTATGGGGCAGGCGGGATGAGCGAGAGTGTAAGGCAAGGTGGTTTCCTGAGAGTAATGCCGCTGTCCAAAAGATAAAGGTATGGGAGGGCCAGGCCCTCCCTATGAAACCATTCGCTCAGACAGACAGTTGCCAGTTACCTTACCTAGATGACTTGACCAATTGACTTGGCCGCATCACGGGCTTCGATCCGCACCAAGCCCAGATTGGCACCCTGGCGTAGATTGACCGCAAGGAGGCTCTGGTCGCCTGCCGGGAGAACCATGAAGAGCCCATTATCGGCCTTAATGATCGTCTCTTCCGTGGCACCAATCTTCAATTCACCAGAGACACGGCGGGTCACACCCATCATCGTGGCGGCTACGGCACCAACGCGGTCGGCGTTGACTTCAGCCGACATCTTCGATACAAGGACGATGCCGTCCATACTCACGGCGGCAGCACCGGCAATATCGTTCCCAACATTGGCGGTTAGACGGTCAAGGGCGGCTGCAATCTGTTCCTGTCGCGATGCCATGGTCGTTCCTTTCGATCTACGAGAGTTGCTTATGGGGGCGTGCGTGGGTAGCTCTACCAGGAATTACTCAACACGCTATTCACAGATGTGAGTATAGCGGATGAACCAGCCCTTGTGGATAACAAGATCATAGCAAAGCGCTGCTTATTGCATTACAAGCATAACATGAGTTGCAGAAATATAACACCGTGTAATCATTGTCGTTCGCAGGTTATCTACAAAAGGACGTACCATGCCACGTATGACCAACGAAGCAGACAACTACATCAAAGAACTTGAACAGAACCTGCGCCAGCAGTCTGAAGAGTTACGCCGTTCACGCGATCTGTTGCGGGTTGTGTTTGACAATCTGCCCGAAGGCTTGCTGTTGATTGATGCAACGGGGTGCCTGCTGGCGGCCAATACCAGTTTTTGCACCCAGATTATTGGGCGACGGCCCCAAGCAGTGGTGGGAGTGGGCTATCGGCAACTCTGGGATGATCTGGCCCGTAGTGCCGAATTGCGCCTGACCGTGCAGGGGCCAAGCGATGAAGAGCAGCCGCTGATCCCTGAAGCAACGCAGTCGTTCGGTGATCAGGTCAGCCAATGGCGCATTCTCTGCACTGATGTTGTGGGCCAACAACGCTGGTTTAAGGTTGAACGGGTGCCGTTGCAGAGCGAACTCGTAGGTCAGCAGTGGCTCGAACGCTGGCGTGATGTGACCCGTGACGAGGAGATTAAGCGCCGTTTGCTGCTGCAAGATCAACTGGCAAGCTTGGGCCGTTTGGCGGCGAGTGTAGCCCATGAGGTGGGCAACCCGCTCCAGAGTGTGATGTCATGCTTGGAGTTGTGCCGAGAGGATCGCAGTATTGGTCAAAATTCGCGTGAGTACCTCAATTTGGCTGTGGGTGAACTGGAGCGTATGGCACGCACCATGGAGCGCCTACGCCAACTCTACCGTCCGCCCCAGTTGGCATGGGAACCGCTTGATCTGAACCAAGTGCTACGCCAAGTGGCCCAGTTCACGCGACGCAAGTTGCACCAGGCGAAAGTACAGCTTGACCTTGACCTCGAGTATGACCTGCCCTTAATTGTGGGTCAAGCCGATGCGTTACGCCAAGTCTTTCTCAACTTGATTTTGAATGCTCAGGAAGCAATGCCCCAAGGCGGTACGATCTGGGTCAAAGCGCAGCGCAAAGAGACTGATCGTGCTTGCCAGGTGGTGGTAAGCGATACCGGGGTTGGCATCGGCCCCGATTTACTGCCCTACATCTTTGATCCATTTCGTTCAGGTAAAGCCCAAGGAGTCGGTTTGGGGCTCTATCTGAGCCAACAGATTGTTGAGCAGCATGCTGGTTCAATTGAGGTGCAAAGTCATGTGGGTGTGGGTACGAGCATCATAGTGCTGTTGCCATGGAACGATGCCGCACCACAGCATGACGTAGAAGAGGAGTAATACCATTTACGATTGCAGATTGCAGATTGCAGATTGCCGAACACGGCGTTCCAATGGGCTTTGGCGTTCTTAATAATGCGGCATGTTCAATGGTAATTGGTATAACCTATAGTCCTTCAGATAAGGAATCGTAACCGGAAGAGGTTTCGACTATGAGTAAGCAGCAGATCGACACAAGGGTGCGCTGGTGGATTGCGGGGTTTGCCTGTTTCCTGCTTGTGCTTAGTGTAGGCCTTATGCCAAGCAAGGGACAATCAATTGGTTTGGCTCAAGCAACAAAGGGAGAGCCTCCCGACAAAGAACAGGTTCTCACGCTGCGGAGCAACGATCCCAACGCGTTCGTGCGCCCCAATCCGTCTGCAACCAAACCAACACCTGCCCACGAAGAGCGCCAAGGCCCACTGGTACGCAAGGATGTACCGAGTAAGCCACTGCTGCCCGACGATGGAGTTGATCACCAGAAACCCCATGGCCAAAGCCGCATCGTCGGTGGTCAGAATGCACAACCGGGGGCATGGCCCTGGCAGGTGATGGTGCTTCCTGCTGGATACCTTTGTGGCGGCAGCCTGATCCGGGCGGATTGGGTCTTGACTGCGGCCCATTGTGTAGACCCCAATGAGGGCATCAGTGCGAACAATATGCGCGTGATAGCCGGTGAACACAACCGCAGTGTTACGGAAGGCAACGAGCAGTCATTGAATGTCGCTCAGATCATTATCCACCCCAACTATAATCGAAGAAATTTTGATAATGACATCGCCCTACTACGGTTGGCACAACCTGCGACGTTGAACACCCATGTGCAACCCATCCCCTACGCCCGTAGTCCCCAACATGATGCGCTGGTTGAGGCTGGCGAGTTGGTTTGGGTAACGGGTTGGGGAACCACAAGCTATGGTGGTCATACTGCCTCGATTTTGCAGGAAGTCCGCCTGCCGATTGTCTCACTTCGCGCTTGTAGGAGCTTGCTAGGCAGTGGCATCACCGATAACATGCTCTGCGCCGGCTACAGCCAGGGCGGCTTTGATTCTTGTCAGGGCGATAGTGGTGGCCCCCTGGTGGCCGGAACCCCAGGTAACTATGTGTTGAGTGGTGTCGTGAGTTGGGGACGTGAATGTGCGCTCCCCAATAATCCCGGAGTATATGCGCGGGTCAGCCGTTATGCTGGGTGGATTGATCAGCATGTTGGGGGAGCGCCAACGCAGCCGACGCCCACCCCAATTGGGCCCACTGCGACTCCAGTCCCACCGCCCAGCGGGTCAGCCCTGAACAATGGCGATTTTGAGCAGGGGCCGAACGGGGCATGGAGCGAGTACTCCTCGGTTCTTGGAGCAACAGGCTCATTGATCGTGTCGGAACGTGAATTGGAACGCACCTTACCCGTGCCACCCCGTTCTGGCAACTACATCGCTTGGCTAGGAGGACTACACAACGAAACCGCACGCCTCGCACAGAGCGTCACTGTAGCCCAGCATAGCAGTTTACATTTCTACTACCGCATCTTTTCTGAGGATTTTTGTGGCTATGATCGGGCCCGTCTGCTCATCAATGGCACAGCGGTATGGAACATGGATCTCTGTGAAGAGACGCTCACCCAAGCATGGGTACGTGGCGAAGTTAGCCTTGCAGCATACGCAGGCCAGAATGTAACCATTATGTTCGAGGTTCAGACGGATAATTCACTGTTCAGTTCATTCTACCTGGACGATGTTGCGCTTACTACCAGCGCCCCGCCGCCGCCTAGTCCAACAGCCACCGCACCAAGCGTTAGTGTGCTGCAGAACGGCAATTTTGAGCAGGGATCGAATGGTACGTGGATCGAGTTCTCCTCGAATCTTGGGGGTAGCGGAGCGATCATCTACCCACAGAGTCGCCTACCCAGCTCAATTGCGCCCTATGGCGGCAACTATCTGGCCTGGTTAGGTGGCTTGGATCATGAAACCGCACGCTTGAGCCAACGGATCACCATTCCCACTGGGACACCAACGCTCAGTTTCTACTACATGATCTTCTCTAGCGATGTGTGTGGCTACGACTTCTTCTCGCTTCGGCTCAACAATACCCGCATTGCCTCTGCTGATCTCTGTGCAGCGAATGAGGTGACGACATGGACACGACACGAAATTGACCTCCGGGCCTATGCTGGGCAGAGTGCCGAATTGATCTTTGAAGTGACGACCGATGGTTCGCTGATTAGCAACTTCTTCCTCGATGATGTTGCGCTGCAACAGGGTGCTGGCGCGCCGGTGGTACCTACAACAACAGCGAGTCCTACGGCGACGCCACCGCCAGCGCAGGAGGCCCATCAAGTATTGCGTAATGCTGATTTTGCCCAAGGAGCCAACGGGGATTGGACGGAGAATTCGCGCGCCTTTGGTGAACTAGGCGCACTCATTTTGCCAGCCAATGAATTCCCTGGCGCGATACAGCCGTTCAATGCCACCTATGCGGTCTGGATGGGCGGTGCCCACAACGAAGAGAGCCAACTCAGCCAAGCGGTGAGCCTCGTTGCACCTGAACGACAACAAGGAACAGCGCCGGTTGCAGCCCAACTCAGCTTCTTCTACTGGATTGCTTCGCAGGATGTCTGTGGCTATGATTTCGCAACGGTGGCTCTAGGCACCCAGACGCTGGCCACTTTTGAGCTGTGTACCAGCAATAACACCAACGGATGGGTCCGCCATGAGGTTGACGTCAGTAGATTCTTGGGCCAAAGTACCAACTTGAGCTTCCAGGTTAGCACCGACGCAAGCCTGAACAGCAATTTCTTCCTGGATCATGTGGCGCTCAATCTGTTCATGAGCGAAGCAGGGCAACCAACACCTGTGCCAACGGCAACCCCACGCCCGCAGAACTTTGCGCTGTGGGCCGAGCCGGGAGGGCCGAGTGTCGCTTTGCGCTGGGCGGTGCCCAACAATAACCAGATTGCCCGTTACCAGGTTCTGCGACGCACAACTGGTGAATTTACCACGATTGGTACAACGTCTGACACCTTCTTCCTAGATGTAGCTAATGACACGACGAATGATCTCGTGTTAGGCACACGCTACTGCTACCAGATCCAGGCCGAGAGTAGGACTGGGCAGATCTTGGCAATCTCAGACACCACATGTGTCACCTTTGGCCAACTGGGCCTCTGGATTCCCGATGTGTTTGGTCAACGTGATCAAGAGATCATTGTGCCGATCAACATTCGCAATGCCTCGGAGATCCGGTTAGCTTCGGCTGACATCTGGTTAGATTTTGATCCAACCGTACTGAGGCCCGTGCGGATCAGTCGTACCGCACTAACGCTCAACTATACGTGGGAATACGCCCTCGAAGAACGTGAAACCAACGTGACCCGTTTACGCATCGCAGCCATTCCCGACACACTGCCACCAAGGCTGCTCTATGGGAATGGTTCGCTCTTCCAGATTACCTTCAGGGTGATTGGGGCCGAAGAGGCGAAGAGCAACTTGGATTTGATCAACTTCATGCCGCCCCCGGCAGGACAAGGTGGTTCGACGCTCAGCCTCGCTACGCCTGATGGTACGAGCAGTAGCAACCCGCCCTTGATCCTAGAACATGGGGTCTTCAGTGTTGTTGGGAGCGCAAGCGCCCACATTCGTGGCGACATCACAGGCGATGGGATGGTGAATGCACAAGATGCCTTCCAGGCTATGGTCTTTGCGCTACAACTAAGCCAACCCACACGCGAACAGCTTCATGCGGGTGACATCAATGGCAATGGGGTGCTTGATGCGAGTGATGCTGCCCAAATCCTTTACTATGGAGCCCATCAGGCATGGCCCACCCCGCCCACCCCGGCGACGCAGCGGGCTGGTGCTGCCCAGACAACGCTGCGCTTGGACGACCTCAGTGGTGAGGTGGGCGAAAGCGTGCAGGTGGTGCTGCATGGAACCAACCTGATGAATGTAGCGGCTGGTCAACTGACGATCCTCTACGATCCTGCACTCATGAGCGTTGTAGAGGTAGCGCGAACTGGGCAACTTGCTGCTTTTCAACTGACCAGCAACCAGAGTATTCCAGGTCAGATCACTATCGCCTTTGCCAACCAAACGGCCATCAGTGGGAGTGGTGAATTGCTCGTACTAACCCTACGCCTGAATCGTCCGGTCGAGGAGAGCACACTGCACCTCGCAGATGCACAGCTCTATGATCTCTACGGGCGGGATTTTGTCCGTTCGTTCAGTACCAGTTTCCTCGTGCGCGAGAGTAGTAGTGTCAATATCAGCGGCGGGCATCAGGTCTATTTGCCACTGGTGCGACGCTAGAGGCTGTCTGAAAAGTCTATGGGCTGGCGTTGGAGTGCCGACTAAAGCCGGCTAAAGCCGGCACTCCAACGCCAGCCCATTCCCTTACTCCCACGAACGATCATAGTTGAGCTTGAGTTTTGCTTGGATCGCCTGCTCAAGGTCAATCTCGAGTAGATAGGCAAGCTGAAAGAGATAGTTGGCGACATCGGCCAACTCACCGGCAAGCGCGGCTTTATCCTGGGCTTGATCGCTGAACTGAAAGTGTTCAAGCAGCTCGGCTGCCTCCACCACAACTGAGGTAGCGATGTTTCGTGGTGTCTGCGGGAAGCGTGTGTTGGGGTCGTACCAACCTTTGGCCGCCACAAACTGGTTGATCTGATCGGTCAATTCTTGGATCGTGGCCATGGTATTGTTCCTCATCTAGTTTCTTGGTGCGAATTTGAAAGGTATCGAGGCTAGCCCAAGCCGCCCTCGTGCGAACAAAGAACCCTCACCCTCCTCAAACCTACCATACTCAATGGTACAATATGAACAGGGTGCGAGAAACATGCGCAAGGATGGTTTCAGGCTACCTACTACCTACTGCCCACTACCTACTACCTACTACCTACTACCTACTACTTACTACATCATGACCCAACCGCCCACAACAGCATCTGCCCTGCCGAAGGTGCCGCTCAAGGATCGCTTGGCGTGCTACCTTGGTGCCGATTTGGCCGCGAAGGCGTTGGCCGGGGCGGGGCATACCTTTGATAGCCATATGGCGCTGGCCGCATTGGCCGGGGCGCGCTATACCATTTCGACCTATCTGCCACGCCGCTTGGTGGCCCGTGAGTTGCATAGTACTCAGCATGGCCCGTGGCTCGAATGGGTCGAAGGTGCGCTGCTCTTCGCCGATGTGAGTGGCTCGACTGCCCTCGCTGAGCGTTTGACCTCGTTGGGGCGTGAGGGCGCAGAGGTAGTGACGGCGACGCTCGATAGCTATTTTGATACGATGATTAGCCTGATTGAACAGGCGAATGGCGATCTGCTCAATTTTGGGGGCGATGCCCTGCTGGTGCTCTTTGAGGGGCCACAGGCGGCCTGTGCGGCAACCCAGACCGCCCTGAACCTATTGCAGGAATTGGCTGGTTTTACCCGTGAAGTGCCTGGGATTGGCACCTTTCCGCTCACGATGCATATCGGTGTTGCTGCTGGTTCCGTTGCGCTGGTGAGTGCCGGGCCGCCCTTTGCGCTGCGCTATAGCGCCATGGGCCATGCCGTTCGCAATGTCGCCCGCGCTGAGGGTTTGGCCGGTAAGGGTGAGGTGGTGCTTGACCTGCACGCTTGGCAGGCGCTGCGCCTGCCTGCCACTGGGGAGCCGCTGGCCGATGGTTTTGTGCGGGTTCAGGCGCTCGAATGTGGCACGCTCATGCCCACCACCCCAGCCGCCGACGATCCGCCTGCGCCTCAGTATTCAGTTGCTGGCATGCATATGCTCTGCGACCAACTGGATCGCTTGAGTCCCTATTTGCCCGCCGATCTGCTGGCGCGCATCTTGGCCGATCCCAACCGTAGCCATGTGGAAGCCGATCTACGCCCGGTTACTGTCCTTTTTGCCCAAGTGGCGGGGCTGAGTGGCATGATCGAGAGCTTGCCCCCCGATCAGGCCGCTGCTGTTGTGGATGCGCTGCTGCGCCCGATGCATGCTGCGGTGGCCCAGATGGGCGGCTTTATCAATAAGCTCGATCTCGCCGAAGAGGGCGATAAGCTGATGGCGGTCTTTGGTGCGCCGGTTGCTCACGAAGATCACGCTGAACGGGCGGGACGCGCCGCTTTGCTGATGTTCCATGAGGGTTTTGCCCATGTACGTCATGCCCTTGCCGCACTGATTGGCGCCGAGCATCCCGCCCTCAACGACCTCGCACTACGGATTGGGCTCAATACCGGCAATGTCTTTGCTGGCAATGTTGGCACCGCCAACCGCAAAGAGTATACCGTCATGGGCGATGCGGTCAATGTTGCTGCGCGAGTCATGAGTGCTGCCGCCTGGGGCGAGATTCGCTGTGCCGCTGCGACGGCGGCGCAACTCGATCACGCCCTGAGCCTAAGCGATCAGCGTATGGTTGCGCTGCGAGGCAAGAGTGAGCCCCTGGCGCTGCTGCGGATTGTCGGTGAGCGTGATGAGACTCCTGCAACGCATGAGCAGACCGAAATCCCGCTGATTGGGCGCAGCGCCGAATTGGCCTGGTTGCGTGGCCACCTTGCGGGCGCCCACGCGGGCCACGGACGGGCGCTACGCATCCAGGGGGACGCTGGGATCGGCAAGACTCGCTTGGTCTATACTCTGCTCGCCGAGCAGCAGCACGCCTTTCGCATCATTACGGTGCGCTGTTTGGCCTTTGAGCTCTCGACCCCCTTTGCGCCATGGGGCAGCATGCTGCGGGCGCTCTGTGGCATCGCTGGCGATGATGATCAGGCCACTCGCCACGCCAAGCTGAGTGCCATCCTCGATGCAGCCGGTATTCCTGCCGCCGATTGGCTTGCGCTCATGGCCGAGTTTGTGCGCCTCGAGGCCGCCGATAGCGTCATTGTGCGCGGCCTCGATCCAGGTCAACGCCAGCAGCGCCGCTTTGCAATCATCCTCGATCTGCTGCGCTCTGCGGCCCAACAGCAACCGCTGCTGCTGCTCTTGGATAATCTCCATTGGGCCGACCAGGTTTCGCTCGATCTCTGGCAATATGTGACCGCTCAGATCAGCCGTGATCGCATGCTGATATTGGGGCTGCATCGCGGCGAGATTTGTTGGGGCAGTGGACCCCAGGGCGATAACGCCGATCTGCTGCAACTCGGCCCGCTGAGCGACGAGGCGGCGGCAAGCATGATTGCCCAAATGGTTGGCAGCAAACCGTTGGATGCTGGAATCCATCAACGCTTGGTTGAACGATCCGCTGGCAATCCACTCTTCATCGAAGAGTTGCTGTACGCAATTGAAACTGATGCCGATAAGCTCGATGAATTGCCCGATAGCCTCAATGGTCTGCTACTGGCGCGCATTGATCGTCTCGATGAACCGTCACGCGCCCTGCTGCGTGTTGCTGCCGTTGTGGGCCAGCGCTTCCCGGTGAACATTGTTCACTCGATCCAACCCCGCAGTGATCAGAGTGACATCGCCATGCTGGTGCGCCGCCTCTTGACGCTTGATCAGGCTGAACTCACGGCGACCGAGCGCGAACGCCCTGAGCGCATCCACAACTTTCGCCATGCGTTGCTGCACGAAGTTGCCTACCAGAGCCTACTCTATGCCCGGCGCCGCGAGTTGCACCGACGCATCGCTGAATATCTCGCCACCATCCATGCCAACGAGTTGAACCAACTGCGCGACGAATACGCCAGCGGCGGCTTGGTGCAGATTGGACGCAATGGCTCCCTGCTCAGTCGCGCCTCCCGTTCGCATGGTGATGCCATCTTCCTCTTGGCCCACCACTACCGTCTGAGCGACCAGCCGGATCAAGCGGTGCCCTACCTGCTGCTGGCTGGCCATACCGCCCGCGATGATTATGCCAACGACCAAGCGATCCAGTATTACCGTTGGGCGGTTGAGGCGCTGGGCGACCAGCCCGACAACCCGCTCACCTGGGAGTCCCGTGAGGCGCTGGGCGATGTACTCTGCATTTTGGGCCATTACGAGGAGGCGATTGCGGAATATGCCGCGCTGCTCGATCCCGCCAAGCTTGCCACAGGCGCAGCGTTACCGATGCCGCCCGCCGTGGCTGCCGAAGTGCTGCGGAGTTGGGGCGACGCCCTCGAAAAGCAGGGGCGCTACCGCGAAGCACTCGAACACCTGCGTAGCGCCGAAGCGCTCTGTCGCAACAACCTCGACGAGGTGCCGCCGCTGTTGCTCGCTGCGATCTACGCCGACATGGGGCAAGTGCTGCGGCGTCTGGGCGAAATCGATCAGGCGCTTGAAATCTGCCGCTTTGGCCTGACCCGCATCCGCAATGATGAGGGTAGTTGTGAAGATGAACGGATCGAAGCCGACCTGCAACAGCTCATGGGCACCCTCTACGCGATGCGCGGCACCTACGACGAGGCGCGCTTCCACTTTGCCAATGCCTTGGCGGCCCAAGAGTCGATTGACGATCTCTATGGCTGTGCCCGTTCCCACAACAACTTAGGCTACCTCGCGCAACTCCAGAGCGACTACGCCCGTGCGGTTGGCCACTACAGCCAGGCCGAGCAGCTTGCGCGCAAGATCAGCGCCAAATACATCCTCAGCAGCGTGCTGCTCAACGCGGGATATGGCTACTACCGCCTCGACCGTTACACCGAAGCCGAAGCGGCCTGCCGCGACGCCATGGCGCTCTGCGAAGAGATGGGCGATCAGGCGGGCGTGGCGCAGGCCGACGACACCCTGGGCCTGATTGCCTACAGCCGGGGCGACTACGACGCCGCAATTGAGGCCTACCGCCGAGCGCTGGCTATCTACCGTGAGCAGCAGAGTACCTACCAAGAGGGCAATACCCTTGCGCTGCTCGCTGTCGCCCACAGCGCCCGCAACGAAGCGCCCCAAGCCCTTGAATTGGCCCAGCAAGCCCTCGATTTGGCGCGTCAGAGTCAACTGCCCCAACTTGAAGTCGAAGCGCTCAACGCCCTCGCCGAAGCCGGGCTGGTGGCGAGCGCCCAATCACATTTGGATGCAGCAAACCAGCAGATTCTCCTCGCTACCGCCACCACGCATGCCCAGAATGCTGCTACAATTGCTACGAGTCTTGGAAGCAAGCTGGATCAAGGCATTGCACTGCGCCTACAAGCTGAAATCGCCGCTCGCCAGGGCCACCCCTACGCAGAAGCCTTCAGCGCCGCACTTGAACTCCTCAAAGCCACCAAGAGCAACTTCGAGTATGCCCGCACCCAAGCCCGTTTTGGCAGCGCCCTCGCGGCATGTAACGATTCCGCCGCTGCTGCGTATTTAGAACAAGCACATACTACATTCCAGACCATCGGTGCCCACGGCGAACTTCGTCGTATGGGTATAGAATGATGCAGATGCACAGGCTTACCTGTCGCACACTGCAACACCAAGGAGTAGCACCATGTCTCAAGAAGTTGTCCAGCAGGTCATTGGCCGCGCCATCACCGACGCGGAGTTCCGCCAGCAGTTGATCACCAACGCCCGTGCCGCTTGTGCCGACTACGAACTGAGCGAAGAGGAGCTGACCGCCCTCGAAGCACTCGATCACGAGGGGCTCAAGGCGTTTGCCGGGCAACTGGATGCCCGTCTCTCGAAGAGCGCCGGACGCGGCTTTATTTAAGCTCTCATGATTGTGCTGTGGTGGCGGCGTAGCCGCCACCACAGCACAATCATGTAATGTTAGGGATGGCCAAGCGGCGCGGTAGCTCGGTGGCGCGGTGGCTGAGCTTGCCGAAGCCAGCTTGTCGAAGCCAGCTTGTCGAAGCCAGCTTGTCGAAGCCACCGCGCCATGTAAACAAAGGATTCCTCTATGGAGCAAACGCCAGCCCCCCAAGCACGCCCTGCCGGATCGAACCGTAGCTGGCTGATTGCCCTTTCGATCATTCTTGGCATCTTCTTCTCATGCACCCTGCTACCCTTGGGTGCTTTTGCCCTACTCCTAGCCGCTGGCAGTGGCGGGGGCAGCGTGGGGCCAGTGCCTGCCATAAGCTGGGACGAGCAAGTGGTTGAGGGGGCGGGAGCCAACCGCATCGTGATCATTGATGTTACTGGCGCAATTGGGGGCGCTACCGACCTCTTTAGCACCCAACTCTCGCAGCAAGAGATCATCAGCCAGATCCGCCAAGCCGCCCGCGATGGCCGAGTACGGGCCTTGGTGCTCCGGGTTGACAGCCCTGGCGGTGGGGTGGTTGCCAGTAACGAAATCCATGCCGAGTTGCAGAAGTTCCGCGACACCGGCAAACCGCTCGTGGTCTCAATGGGCTCAGTTGCCGCCAGCGGTGGCTACTATATCAGCACGCCCGCCCAGCGCATCTACGCCAACCCCGACACCCTGACGGGCAGCTTAGGGGTGATTCTGGCCACCCTGAACTACGAAGAGGCCTTTGAGTGGCTTGGATTGCAGAGCATCGTCTACAAGAGTGGCGAAATGAAGGATATTGGCTCGCCCACCCGCGCAACGACAGCGGAAGAGATGGCGGTGCTGCAATCAATTGTTGATGATGCCTTCGATGGCTTTGTGCAGGTCATTGTTGATGGGCGCGGCATGGACGAAGCGCAGGTACGTACCCTCGCCGACGGACGGCTCTACACCGGGCGTCAAGCCTACGATCTGGGCCTCGTGGATGCGTTGGGCAACCTCGACGCGGCGCTTGAGGGCGCAAAGGAGTTGGCCGGCATCGAGAGCGCCATGGTGGTACGCTACACCCGCGTCGGTTCGCTGCGTTCAATCCTGATGAGCAACCTCGAACAACCACAAGCCCCCAACGACCCCCTCGGCCTGCGCGTCCTCACCGACCCGCCCGTGCCGATCTTGGAGTACCGTTGGCAGCCGTAGGAGGTGCAGAGAACACAGAGGGTTTGTGGTAAGAGGTACAGAGGATTTCACCACAGAGGCACAGAGAACACAGAGGGTTTAGGGATGGGTGCAGAAACGCACTTTCAGCTTTACCGTTGGAGTGCCGACGTTAGGGAAGCGGATGTTGTTGATTGCCCTGTTGCTTGGTCACCCCGAGCGAAGATTCGTAGGAACGTTCCTGTTTGCGCCGTAGGTAGTGCCGACTTTAACGCTTGGTGTGAGATCGTTTGCAGCGCATTAGAACGCCATCGGCGACATTGCAATCCGTTTGGTTTGGCTGCGTGGCCTTCGCGTCGAGGGCGTCCTGATGCAAAACCGTGTACGACAACTCACACCAAGCGTTTTAGTCGGCTTCCCATCGCTGCCAAAGACCTCAGCCGACTAAAGTCTGCAGGCTTGATTTATGACCCACAGTATCAGGACGTGTATCGCATCGCCGCACCAGTGGAGGTGGAGGTTGATGAGCACGGCACGCTGATCATTCCGTTGCACTGCATTCCCCGTCCTGCTGCGACCGAACCCGCTTACTGGAGTATTAGTTGTCTGCCTGCGACAAACATCAGTACATGGCCGCGGTTGGCGTGCTTCAACATCAATGTGATGGAAACCTTTGTCGTGGGGTATTTCAAAGAAGATCCGGGGCAGTTGTGGGCCTTTCTCAACGTCTCAATGGAGGGATTTACCGAGGTGTACGCCCAGCCTAAGCAATTCGCGGCGGCCCACCCCGAAGCGAGTTTCGAGCCATCAAACTATGAGGCAGCGGGCCACGATCAAGTGCGCCTCATGGTTGATGGGCTCGATCAGCTTGAGCGGCTCATCGCCGATCCCGGTGTCCAGTATGCAGCACGGCTACTCAATCTACATTTGATGCGTAAACGCACCAATTTGTACGCACGCTACCACTGCTACGACTTGGCAGATCGGCTACTTGCTGCTGTGTAGAACCAAATTCGATAGCCGATAGCCGATAGCTGAAAGCCGGACATGGCGTCTCAATGCGCTTGAATGTTATTAGGCATGCGGCTTGTTCAATGGTAATTGGTATAAGACCAGGAGTGAAGCGTACCGCGCTCAGCTATTAGCTATCGGCTATCGGCTATCGGCTATCGGCTATGGTATCACTCCTCCACCACCAAACGCCCGCGCATAAGCGGGTAGTGGCCTGGTACGGTACATATGTAGAAGTAGATCCCCGGCTCAGGGGCGACAAAATTGATCGTTTCTACTTCGCCGGGTGGTAAGACCTGCGTTGCTGCCAGAATATCGCTGCTATCACTCGGCAGATAGTGGTTGGCACGCCCTGCCGTCAGCGCCGCCCCCGCAACAGTACGGGCCACATCTTCACCGCCGCGCACCAACACCCAGTTATGTTCAAGCGAACTCTCACCATTATTCAGCGTCAGGGTCACCGCCTGCCCCGCCCTGACGTTGATCGTTGTCTGTTCAAAGGCAAGATTCGTCCCCACAGCCGTGACCTCAAGTTCACCCGGCTGCCTGGGTGGCCCGTCCGTTGACGCAGCATTCCCGTTGCCACAAGCAGTGAGGAGGAGCGTCAGCATGAAGAGCAGACCTAGTACACATCTACGTCGTTTGGTTGTCATGTGTTGTTCCTTGAGGTAAGGCGGGCGGCGAGGGTTTGGGGAGGCGCAGCCTCTCCCATTGTCGTCGTAGTGCCGACTTTAGTCGGCATCCGGGGGTTGTCGGCGACCTCAGCCGACTAAAGTCGGCACTACCTGCGGCGCAAACTGTAAAGGGTTGGGCGCATACGCATTACGTTAAACCCTCGGTGGGGGTTTTGGAGAGGCTTCGCCTCTCCCCAAAAAACCCTTTTTGTACGGTGTTGGCGGCTTCGCCGCCAACACCGTACAAAAAAACGGGGTCTGGGGCGCAGCCCCAGCAACAAGCGTAACGTGGTTACGAACCCTCCCTGAACACTTGCCAGCCAGCCCATGTAGCGTTAGACTAACACCATTGCAGATTGCATATGGCAGATTGACAAACTATGCAGAGTCACTATCTTACCATTGATGGCCACCGGCTTCACTGGATGGAGCTTGGCAACGGGCCTGCGGTGCTTATGTTACACGGTTTTGCCCGTTCCGCCGAGGATTGGCGTACCACGGGTACCTACTTGGCCAACATGGGCTATCGCGTCTTGGCGGTTGACGCCCTAGGCTTTGGCCACTCGGATAAGCCGGGGAATATTCGCTATTCACTTGCGTTGATGGCCGATCTCTTTGCGGGGCTGTTGGATGGTTTAGGGCTTGAACGGGCCTTCTTTGTGGGCCACTCCATGGGCGGCAAGTATGCGCTCGGCACGGCGGTTCTGCAACCCAAGCGCGTGGCTGGTTTGGGCTTGGTTGGTTCGGATGGGTTTGTGCGCTCACCCTTTCTGACCCAGACCGGGGGCTGGCCTGTGATTGGTCATCTGCTGCTCTGGTTCTCGTCGCACCCCTTTGTGGTGCGCACCATGTACGAGGCTTCCTTTGCCAACCCGCAGCCGATTGTCACCGACGAGTTCCTCGCCCTTGGGCGGGCAGCCATGCTCGGCTCAGAGAACAGCAGAGCCCTTAGGGCGCTCAGCCGTTGCTATGCCACGATTGATGTCAACCGCACAGGGGTACGCAAACGCTTTAGCCAAATCCAAGTGCCCACCCTGCTAATCTGGGGCGACCAAGATCGCGTCTTTCCGGTCGAACGGACCGGGCGTGTTGCTGCCACTACCATCCCCAATGCGCGTCTCGCCGTGATTCCCAACTGCGGCCACTTCCCCCACCTTGAAACCCCGCGCGCCCTCGCGGGCCTGCTGGGCGGCTTCTTGGCCCATGCCCACCGGGTAGCGCCCTGGTGAATTGCAGATTGTAGATTGTAGATTGTAGATTGTAGATTGCAGATTGCCGAACATGGCATCCCAATGAGTTGCAGCATATTCAACGGTAAAGGAAGGTTTCAGGGCTCGTTACAGGCATGAGGCATTCAGCGCATCCTGATGACTCATGCCTGTATCCAGTATCCAGTATCCAGTATCCTTCCCTAAATTGGTATGAGTACTTTGTACCTCTACAACGTCGTATCAGGCGCACCAGCAAACAGATCATCAACCTGAGCCACTACGCCGGGAAGGGTTGCCGCAATCAGTTGCTCACCGGGAGCATAGAGGCGCACCTGGGTATAGGTACCCAAGGACTGATCGGGTTGCCAACAGACCATGACATCACGGGTAGCCGGGCGTACCATCCAGTATTCGGGCACTCCAGCGCGCGCATAGGCTGCACACTTAATCTTGGTGTCCTGCTCTGGATGCGTAGGCGAGAGAACCTCGGCAATCAGGTCGGGCACACCGCGCACGCGCCGATCGGCAATGATCCCCGCTCGCTCGCGCCGTACCAGCAGAAAGTCGGGTTGCACTGGATCGCATCCGGGCATCAGCAGCCCAATCGGGGCGGTGAGTACATAGAGATCGCCACGTAGTTCAGCCGGTGTGCCAATATAGCGATCCAACATACGAATGATCCACTGGTGGAAGTTGCTCGGCGCGGTTGTCATATAGAGGACTCCATCAATAATTTCGTAGCGATGACCATTGAGCGGCAACTGCTCCCAGCGTTCGTAGCACCAGTTGCTATCGAGTGAACGCATCACGAGTTCAAGTGTCATAGGATGCTTGCCTTTAGGTATTGGATTAATTATTGAAGAACGCAGGTTCATTTGTTCTATTATACACGTCTTCGGGTGAGTTGTCAATGGTTGTGTTGCTACCTTTGACGTTTTGGTAAGATCATGCTATCGTTAAGAGATACGTTACTGCAACACCCGCTGAGGCACTATGCGCCCTCCTCACCATCTCTTTCTCTGTAAAACCTGTGCGCCAGATCTTCCGAACATTGCCGAGCGCATTCAGATGCGCTTTTATGAGTTGGCCCCGCCCCACATCCGCTTTACACTCACCAATTGCCTGAGTGTCTGTCGCAATGGGCCGATTATGGTGGTCTACCCAGAGGCCATTTGGTACCATAAGGTTGACGAGGCACTCTTTGGGCGGATTGTGCAGGAACACATGATTGAGGGGCGACCAGTCGCCGAGTATGTCTTCCAAGGCATCGAGACGCCCGCAGACGCGCAGGCGCGCCGCGAGGCCGCACGGGCCGCCAAGCGGCAGAAGGGTCTCATTATTGTCAATACGGGCCACGGCAAGGGGAAGACCACCGCAGCCATTGGTATGCTCCTGCGGGCCAAGGGGCGCACGTTGCGGGTGGGGGGCATCCAGTTCCTCAAGCATGAGAATGCCAACTATGGCGAACTGCGGGCGCTGAAGTCTCTGGGCGTAGCCCTGAATCCTATGGGTGATGGCTGGACATGGAAGAGCCAAGATCTGCAAGAGACCCAAGCCAAAGCACTGCAAGCCTGGGAAGTTGCCAAAACCCAGATTGCTTCGGGTGATTATGATGTCTTCCTGCTCGATGAGTTCACCTATCTGCTCAGTTATGGTTGGCTCGAGGTTGAAGCGGTGGTCGCTTGGCTGCTGGCCCACAAGCCGCCTATGCTCCATGTGATCATCACTGGGCGCAATGCCCCCCCGGCCCTCATTGCCGCCGCCGACCTCGTAACCGAGATGAACGCACTCAAGCATCCCCTCGTGGATCAGGGCATTCGGGCCCAGAAGGGGATCGAGTTTTAAGCTGGCATACTCCAATCTTAAACTAATCTTAACTCAGAGGCAATCCTACCATAACCTTCCTCACCTAGCATAGCTTCGCTTGTGTATAAGCTATGGCATATTGTGAGGAAGGACAGACGCTCTATGGTACGGAAGTTGCCTCTTAGTCTGCTTACGTTGATCGCGTTGCTATTGCTCGCCGCTTGTGGCGCCTCTCCCGCTGCGCCTGCACCGGCTGCCCCCGACGCGCCCGCCGCAGAAGCGCCCGCCGCAGAAGCACCATGCCCCCGCCCGGCTGAAATGGATGCCCGCTTCTGCGATGAGGATGGTGATCTGGTTGCTGATCTGCCTAAAGACCCGGCTCAATGGGTCAATCCAGACACCCTGATCTTTGCCTATACTCCCGTTGAAGATCCTGCCGTCTACCGCGATGCCTGGGCCGACTTTTTGACCCATATGGAAGCGGTGACAGGCAAGCGAGTCGAGTTCTTTGCGGTCGATTCCAATGCGGCCCAGCTTGAGGCGATGCGCGCTGGTCGTCTGCATGTGGCCGGCTTCAATACCGGCGGCAATCCCTTTGCAGTCAATTTTGCGGGCTTTGTGCCCTTTGCGATGATGGCTGCGGCTGATGGTTCCTTTGGTTATGAAATGGAGATCATCGTACCCGCCAATAGCGATGTGCAAGCGATTGAAGATCTGCGCGGTCGCCAGATTGCCTTCACCTCGCCCACCTCCAATTCGGGCTTTAAGGCCCCTTCGGCTCTGCTCGAGTCGCAGTTTGGCATGGTTGAGGGCAGTGACTTTGAGGCAACCTTCTCGGGTGGCCACGATAATTCGATCTTGGGGGTAGCCAATGAGGACTACGACGCCGCCGCGATTGCCAATTCGGTGCTGTCGCGCATGATTGAGCGCGGGGTGATCAGCGCCGATCAGGTGCGGGCGATCTATGTCTCCGAGACCTTCCCCACCACCGGCTATGGCCACGTCTACAACCTCGATCCCGAAGTGGCCGCGAAGGTGCGCGAGGCCTTCTTCAGCTTTGATTGGGCTGGTACGTCGCTGGAAGAGGAGTTCAGCAAGTCGGGTGAGGCCCAGTTCATTCCCATTACCTACAAGGAGTACTGGGCGGTGATCCGTGAGATTGATGCCGCTATGGGCGTTACCTATACGCAACCGTAGTTAAGATGGGATTGTATCAGTCTGCAAACCCGCTTGGCTTCGGTAGGTATGTGGCTTCGACAAGCTCAGCCACCGCGACGCTGCGGTGGCTGAGCTTGTCGAAGCCACCGCGATGCCGCATGCGAACCCAGGGCTTTTTCGAGCTAATAAAAATAAAGAGAGCCTATGCTACGCCTTGAGAATCTTGTGAAACAGTACGCCACTGGCGACAAAGCGCTCAGGGGCGTTGACCTTGTCGTTCCCGAAGGTCAAGTTATGGCTCTGATCGGCCCTTCGGGGGCCGGGAAGAGTACGCTGATCCGCTGTGTCAACCGGCTGATTGAGCCAACCTCAGGCAATATTTGGCTCAAGCAGACCCAGATTACCGGCTTGCGTGGTGGTGCATTGCGTGCAGTGCGACGGCGGATTGGCATGATCTTCCAAGAGTACGCCTTGGTTGAACGGCTTACGGTCATGGAGAATGTGCTCTCTGGGCGGCTTGGCTATGTGAACTTCTGGCAGAGTTGGTTCCGCCGCTTCCCCCAATCTGATGTGGCCGCGGCCTTCCATCTGCTTGAACGGGTTGGTCTGAGCGAGTTTGTTGACAAGCGTGCCGATGCGCTTTCAGGTGGTCAACGCCAGCGGGTTGGTATCGCCCGAGCGCTGATTCAGCACCCTGATCTGCTGCTGGTTGATGAGCCAACGGCGAGCCTTGACCCCAAGACTTCACGCCAGATTATGCGTCTGATCACCGAGTTGGCCCGCGAACGGGGCCTTGCTGTGGTGATCAATATCCATGATGTCCCGCTGGCCCAAATGTTTGCCCAGCGCATCGTTGGCCTGCGTGCCGGTGAAATTGTCTATGATGGCCCCCCCGATGGCCTAACCAACCAGCAACTCACAACCATCTACGGCGAAGAGGATTGGAACCAAGAGCGTAGTAGTGACAGTGAGGCTGCTGAGTTGACGCTAGAGGCACGGGCTACCGTATAATACCAAATCCGATAGCCGATAGCCGATAGCCGGACATGGCGTCTCAATGCGCTTGAATGTCATTAGGCATGCGGCCTATTCAATGGTAATTGGTATAACCTAAATCAAACTATGGCTTCATATGCTCCCATGGCAGCGGGGCGCACTTGGCGCAAGCCGCCCTTCATTCGCAATCCATGGCTCCGTTGGGCGCTGATCATTGGTGCGCTTGTCTATCTTGTGTTGGCGCTCTCGTCAGTCAATGTCAATCCTGATCGCATCGCTCGCGGGATGGATCGGGCCGCACGCATCTTCAGCGCCTTCCTACAGCCCGATTTTACCTCCCGTTGGCGCGACATCCAGGCTGGGATTCTCGAAAGCCTGACGATGACGGTGGTCTCTACTGTGGCGGGGGTTATGCTCGCGATTCCGGTGGGCTTTGGGGCGGCACGTAACCTCGCGCCGTTGCCGATCTACCTCTTTTGCCGCGGCATCGTCACCATTTCGCGCACCTTCCAAGAGGTGATTATCGCGATTGTCTTTGTGGTGATGTTTGGCTTTGGCCCACTCGCGGGCGTTTGCACGCTAACCTTTGCGACGATTGGCTTTTTGGCTAAGTTGCTGGCCGAAGATATTGAGGAGATCGATCCGGCGCAGATGGAGGCCATTCGCGCAACAGGGTCCAGTTTTCCTCAGTTGCTCACCTATGCCATTTTGCCCCAAGTGACGCCGCGCCTGGTTGGCCTGAGTATCTACCGTTTCGATATTAACCTACGCGAATCGGCGATTGTCGGAATCGTGGGTGCCGGAGGGATCGGTTCGACCCTCCAGACAAGCTTTAGTCGCTACGACTACGATGTGTCGAGCGCAATCCTGATCATCATCATCACGCTCGTCATGATCACCGAGTTGCTCTCCGGGGTTATTCGTAAGAGGCTTCAATAATGCCTGTCCAGACCACTGCAACAACCAAGGTGTGGCAGCGCTTTGATCGCGCCACGCGCATGCGCCACTATGCTGGCTGGATCGCTTCGACTATTGTTGTGCTGATCTGCTGGCATTTCATCTCTGAGGCAACCCGCTGGCACTTTGTGGCTGATGCACCTCAGCAATTTGTCGAGTTTGTTGGGCGTATGTTTCCACCCAATTGGGCCTATATGGATAAGCTTTGGCTTCCTCTTTGGGATACGCTCAATATTGCGACTTTGGGTACTCTGTTGGGGATTATACTGGCTTTTCCGATCAGCTTTCTGGCGGCACGCAACACGACGCCCCACATCCTTGTGCGCTATGTAGCCCTGCTGATCATCGTCGTTTCGCGCTCAGTCAACTCGCTGATCTGGGCGTTGCTGTTGGTAGCCATCCTGGGGCCGGGGGTACTCGCTGGGATCATTGCGATTGGGCTACGCTCGATTGGCTTTATCGGCAAACTCTTTTATGAATCGATTGAAGAGACCAGCAACGAGCCGGTTGAAGCCATCAGCGCCACTGGGGCAACGCCGCTCCAGGTACTCAGCTATAGCATTTTGCCCCAAGTGATGCCCAGTTTCGCCGGGGTAAGCATCTTCCGTTGGGACATCAACATCCGCGAAGCAACCGTGATTGGCCTCGTGGGTGCGGGCGGCATCGGACTCAACCTTGATGCCTCGGTCAATGCGCTACGTTGGGATCAAGCGGGCATGATCTTCATCGTGATCTTTGGCTTGGTCTTGATCAGTGAAGCGGTCTCGGCCCAAGTCCGCAAGGCGATTATCTGAGGTTGTTGTTAGGGCGAAAAAGTCCTGGGCCGCGTTGCTTTGCCACCCTGAGATGCCGTAGGTAGTGCCGACTTTAGTCGGCTTCCCATCGCTGCCAAAGACCTCAGCCGACTAAAGTCGGCACTACGATGTCCGCC
>NZ_NQWI01000193.1 GCF_002532535.1 Candidatus Viridilinea mediisalina | reverse complement strand
TTCAAGGCCAATGCGATGGCCTTTCAACCGAATAACATCTTCGGCCTGGACATCAAGATAGTGATCGAGGCGCATAGCCTGAACTCCTGTGGTAGCGAATCTGCTGGCATGCTATCACATGAGAATACAAGGATCAATATCCCTCATCCCTACATCAGTCTGAAACGCGGCCATCACACTGACCGTCGCCCCCCCTCGGTGGGCAATGCGGTGAGCAACGCCTCGACCGTCGGCTGGTCAGGAGCTTGCAGGATGGCATGGTGCAACGCAGCAAGTTGCTCCGCGTCGGTGCATGATCGGATGTTGCGAACCAGAACCGCAGGCGTGGCGGGAAAGCGGAAGATGACGGTATCCTCGACCAATTCTTGGATGGCGCGGGAGAGTGTGATGCGCGTCTGTTGCAACTCATCGGCATACTTCTTTTCGATCTCCTTCTCGATCTTTTTTTCGATCTTCTTCTCGATCTTTTTTTCGATCTCCTTTTCGATCGTTGCGATCTTCTCATTAACGAGATAGGTAATCAAATCTGAACTCATGAGTCGCTCCTTTCCAATCAGGGCCACAAACCGTTCTGTAGGCATAAGCGGTTCAGCAAAAACACCAAGGATCGAGAGCAGATCGGCCTGCTGGGTGAGCGGTGCATCGGTGAGTATCTGGGAGACAACCTGCTCGACGAGTGCCTCGGTCGCGCCACGCATCAGCGGACTAAGCACGGCCAGGCCCAATGGGCCACGCTGCACGGCCTCTTCTGCATCCTGCTCCCAAAGACGAACCACAGGCACCTGCCAGACGAGCAGGTCGTCGCCATCAACGGTCTGGCGCAGCGTATCGCCCACATCAGAGGCTGGGTTCAAGTAGATGACGGTTCCGATCACAACCTGCTGGTGATGACGCTGCCCAAGCCAGGCGAGGTAGCCCAGCAAACGCCAGAGCACCGCTGGGTCGGTATAGCCTTGCCACTCGATAACATGGAGGTATTCTTGGCCACCGCTGCTGCGTAGACGGAGCACATTGTCGAGGCGGGTTGCGCTCGCCGGGAGTTCAAGGGTCTCGACCGCAATGACATGCGCTTCGCCGTTGGATAGGAGCGGCAATAAGTCGTGAGCGCAGAGGGCTGTTAGGCGCTTGAGCGGAATATCAGTTTGCACGTTCATCTCCCCGCGACATACTGAGAAGCTGTCTGAAAAGCCGGGGACACGCGCTGGAGTGCCGACTTTAGTCGGCTAAAGCCGACACTCCAACGCCAGACCATAGACTTTTCAGACAGACTCTAAGGCGCACGCTGTTCGTCATCCATTGTAGCACCAGTGTATGCAAAAAATCCGCGATCCGCGCCTGCGGCACGGGTGGGGAAGGGAGCGCCCTTCCCCACACCCCATCCCCTTGCGTCGCCCCCGCACGGCCCTGCACTACCCCGACGCCAGGAGTAACAGAAAACAGGATTCAGGATCCAGAACCGGGCACGGGAGCATGACTGACGACCCGCAACCCGTTGAAGATGTTGCGGGGGCGCGGGTCGCTGTGGCTGCGGTACGCCCCGCGCACGAATTTCGCCTCACTGCTGTACCACGACCCACCGCGCAGCACCCGTCCCTCCTCACCGGCTAAATACGCCGCCGTCCACTCATCTTCCAGCCGGTAGGGGTAGCCTTTGCGCCACTTGGTCGCGCACCACTCCCAGACATTGCCCGCCATGTCGAGGGCGCGGTACTGGCTAGCACCCGTAGGGTACTGCCCGACGGGCGTGGTGCGGCCAACGTCAAGGGACTGTCCACTATTCAGGCGGCTGGCATCCCAAGCGTCGCCCCAGGGGTAGATACGCCCGTCGGGGCCGCGCGCTGCCTTCTCCCACTCCGCCTCGCTGGGCAACCGGAACTCGTGGCCGGTCTGGGCGCTTAGCCAGCGGGTGTAGGCCACCGCCTCGTACCAACTCACGCCAACCACCGGCTGCTCATCGCCGTTGAAACGAGCATCTTCCCAAAACCTCGGCTGGCTCACCTGCTCGGCCACGCGCCACGCCCAGCCCGCCTCCGTCCAGTAGACGATGTTGGTATAGCCATCGCCTTCGACGAAGGGGCGGAACTGGGCATTCGTCACTTCGGTGCGCCCGATCCAGTATTCGGGCAGCGTGAGTTCGTGCTGGGGCTTTTCTCTATCAAAAGCCAATGCATCATCGTCCCTACTGCCCATCAGGAAGGGGCCAGCAGGGACTCTGACCAGTTCGGGAACCCAGGGGGGGAGCGGGTTGGCTGCTGCCGGAATTGGTAACGTAGTTGGAACCGGCGATGGCATTGAGACGGATGACGGCGTTGGTTCAGCCGGTACTCCACCAAGCCAAGGTGGAAGCCATGAAGGCTTCAGCGCAATAATCGCGACAACGAGAGCTAAGAAGCCGATGAGCAGTTCGATGATTCTGTAGCGTTCTTCTTTGGGGTGCATAGGTTTGTGGGGGGGGGTAGTTGTGATGCAAAGGCACGCATCACTTCGTTACTCGTCGCTTCGTCACAGCATCCAAATGCGCCTTCAAGTATAGCGTTTTTTAGAGGCGTTGGATGCAGTGCCAAGTGTTTGCTCATGCAAGGCAAGCGCACAACGCCCTACGCTGGCTTCGACAAGCTGGCTTCGGCCCTTCGACAAGCTCAGGGTTCAGCCACCGCGCCAGTGTAGGGCGCGGTGCGCTGGCTTTGCGATGCCACAGGTGGCGAGTGTGCTAGAATGAAGCGGGCTTACCACCTTTTCGATGAGAGGAGCCAAATGATGGAATTATCGGTAACGGTTGCCCATCTTGATCGGGCGCTCACCGACTGGATCGAGGATGAGGCGCAGCGCACCGGCCAATCGGTCGAGGCCATTGTGCGCCGCTTGCTCTTACAGGGGCTGGAGGTAGCCCAGCGCCACACCATGAACCAACGCTACCACGATCTTGATGCGCTGGCTGGTACGTGGCGGGCTGCTGATGCTGAGGAGTTCAAGCAGGCATTAGTTGATATGAGTCAACTTGATCCTACGCTATGGCACCCATCACCGTAATGCTGGACACCAATGCCTATACGGCATTCAAGCTTGGTCATGCCGACGCGCTGGCGATCATCCAGCGTGCGCCAAGCCTCGTGCTGAGCAGCATTGTCATTGGGGAGTTACTGGCCGGGTTTGCCGTTGGGTCACGCGAGGCGCAGAATCGCACGGAGTTGCAACAGTTCCTCGCCTCACCCCGCGTCAGCATCCGCTCAATTGATGATCACACAGCGCAATACTACGCCCGCGTCTACCGCAGCCTCAAGCACAAAGGTAAACCCATCCCAACCAACGATATGTGGATTGCAGCATCAGCATTACAGGCAGGCTGTGCGCTTTTCAGTTTTGATGGCCACTTTCAACATATTGATGGTCTTGTTGTGGGGGCAAGCGCCACTGATCTATTGCTAACGTAAGGTGTCATACCTGCTATGCGTGGCAAGCATCGCAGCGGCCCGTCCATTCCCGCCTGCGCGATGATTCTTATCCTTCCCCGGAAAGGGCGTAGCAGCGGCCCATACGTTCCCTCCTGCGCGGCACTTCTTGGGTGGGCCGCTGCTACGCCCCTACATTGCATTACGATGGGATGCCATGCGTTTTCCATGAATTTGTGGTGAACAAATCCCCCATCACCCCGCAACGTAGGGGCGTAGCAGCGGCCACCCAAGGAATCATGCGTGTACCGAAAGCGAAAGGCCGCTGCTACGCCCTACCCATCGGCATTGCGCCATCCCGAGGCAATGCCACGGTGTCATTGGAACGCAAGATGCCCCATCTCATGACCACACCACGCATGCGATGGATTGATGATCTCCGCCGGAAAGGGCGTAGCAGCGGCCCGTTCATTCCCGCCTGCGCGATGATTCTTGGGGAGGGCCGCTGCTACGCCCCTACATTGCCTTACGACGGGATGCATGCGTTTTCCATGTATCCCTCATCCCTCATCCCTCATCACTCATCCCTCCCCCCCACGGGAGCATGACTGACGACCCGCAACCCGTCGTGGTAGAAGCGGGAGCGCGGGATGAGGTAGTTGATGCGGTACGCCCCGCGCACGTATTTGGCCTCACGCCAAAACGACCCTCCTCGCAACCTCCGGCCCGTATCTCCCTCCACATACGCCGCCGCCCATTCATCCTCAAGCCGATAGGGATAGCCCTTGCCCCACTTGGTCGCACACCACTCGTAGACATTGCCCGCCATGTCGAGGATGCCATAGGGGCTCGCCCCGTTGGGGTAGTGGCCAACCGGGGTGGTCTTACCGATGCCCGCCTCCTCACTATTGCAGCGCCCCGCCTCCCAGGTGTTGCCCCAGGGCCAGATACGCCCATCAGGGCCACGCGCCGCCTTCTCCCACTCGGCCTCGGTGGGCAGACGGAACTCGTGGCCGGTCTGGGTGCTTAGCCAGCGGGTGTAGGCCACCGCCTCGTACCAACTCACGCCAACCACCGGCTGCTCATCTCCATTGAAGCGGGCATCTTCCCAACACCTCGGCTGGCTCACCTTCTCGGCCACACGCCACGCCCAACCCGCCTCCGTCCAGTAGGCGATGTTGGTGTAGCCATCGCCTTCGACAAAGGGGCGGAACTGCGCGTTTGTCACTTCGGTGCGCCCGATCCAATATTCGGGCAGCGTGAGGGTGTGTTGGGGCTTTTCGTCGCTATCGGCCAACTCGTCCGCAGCGCTGCTGCCCATCAGGAAGGGGCCGGCGGGAACTTTCACGAGGCGCGGCAGCCATGTGGGGGCGGGAAGTTTGACCGCAAACTCCTCGGCGAAGATGGTTGCCAAGAACGGGTTGCGTACTGCCCAATGCG
This sequence comes from Candidatus Viridilinea mediisalina, assembly GCF_002532535.1. Lineage (GTDB taxonomy): Bacteria > Chloroflexota > Chloroflexia > Chloroflexales > Chloroflexaceae > Viridilinea > Viridilinea mediisalina. The sequence goes on along the minus strand of NZ_NQWI01000193.1, from coordinate 544 downwards.
TCCCCGCCTGCTTCGCCAGTCCGGCCAGTTCGAGGCGTGCCATGTCATCGTTGAGGCGCGTGAAGCGCGGTGGATCGCTGAGGAGACGACGGGCGGCATCGGCGAGATGGGATGCGCGGAGATCGTTGAGGATGTGGCGCAGCAGCGGATCACTCTGGCGTACACGAACTTCTGCCGCGACTACCGCCTCCGCATTGAGGGGCTGGCCTCGCTGATACGCCTCCAGCAGCAGTGTGCCGAGGCGTTGGGTCAGGTAGGGGTGGCCCGCGACGCGGCTGTAGACCACATGGCCCATGCCGGTTGCGAGGGCCGCGTCAAGGCCCGCTGCAACCAGCCCGTCGGCGATGAGGGCTACGGCTTCGTCTTGGCCCAAGTCGCTCAGGTGGTGGTCTACACAGACGCTGTGCAGCGAGGAGGCTTCGGTGACGACGAGGTCGTAGAGTTCGACACCGCCACTGAAGATGACCAGGAGCTTGCGTAGCACCGGCATGGTGAGGCGGGCGTCGAAGATGGAGCGTAGCGCATGCGCGAGCGCCTCGCGGGT
>NZ_NQWI01000318.1 GCF_002532535.1 Candidatus Viridilinea mediisalina | reverse complement strand
CTATGCGCCTCGATCACTATCTTGATGTCCAGGCCGAAGATGTTATTCGGTTGAAAGGCCATCGCATTGGCCTTGAACATATCGTCGAACGCTACCACGAAGGGTACAGCCCAGAGCAGATTGCCCTTGAATATCCAGGGGTCAGCTTAGAACAGATCTATGGGGTGATCGCCTACTATCTGCATCATCAAGCGCACGTCGATGCCTACATTGCGCGCATTGATGCGGCAGCAGAGGCGCACTACCAGACATGGGCGGCAGCGATGCCCCCCATTTCGCAGCGGGTACGGGCGATCATCGCACAACGCCAACAGGAGCATGCGTTGCGATGAAGATCCGCTACCTACTCGACGAGAACTTGTCACCTCGCGTCAAGTTGACCGTCGCACGTCACTACCCTGGGCTTGATCTCCTGCGTGTTGGTGACGAGGGCGCACCCGCATTGGGAACCCTTGACCCTGAGTTGCTGGTTTGGCTCGATCAGCAGCAACGGGTTCTGGTGACCGATAATCGGAAGAGCATGCCAAGCCACATTGCAGATCATCACGCAGTCGGTGGCCACCATTGGGGCATTTTTTTGGTACGAAAACGCACCTCGCTCCTCCTGTTGGCAGAGACACTCTCTGTCTACTGGGATGTGACCGAGGCCGAGCAATGGCGTGATGTGAT
>NZ_NQWI01000317.1 GCF_002532535.1 Candidatus Viridilinea mediisalina | reverse complement strand
GATCACGTTGTCTGCTACGACGCGCAGGGCAACGAACTTGGCGACTACGTGACGGTGGTGCAAGCTGCGGAAGCCGCCATCGCCCGCGCCGATCTTGCCGAAGCCCGCGTCCGCTACGAAGCAGAAGCCCGCGCCGACGCGGAAGCGCAAGCGCTCTACGAGGCGCAATTGCGTGCTGAGGAGGCGCAAGCACGCACCGAGGCGGAGGCCCGCGCCCGTAGCGAAGCCCAAGCCCGTGCCGAGGCAGAAGCCCGTGCTCATGCGGAAGCGCAAGCGCGCACGCTAGCCGAGGCTGAACTCAATGCACTGCGCGAGGAATTGCGCCGCTTGCGTGGTGCATAGGGGGTTGCGCTCTTGCGGAACATGGCGCCCTGCCCATCCTCACCAGGGCGCTTGCGGGAACATAGTTCCCATACGCATTACGTTTAGGGCTACCGCCCTAAAACCAATACCATTCAAATAAGCTCGCGCAAAGCCGCAAAGGTTTGGCGCTCATATGCAAAAAAACTCTGCGCCCTTGCGCCTTTGCGTCAAGAAACCCGTCGTATTTGAAAGGTATTGGCCCTAACACCCGCATGGAAAGAAGTTGACGAATTACCCGAAGCCGTGTAAAATAGAACATATGAGTACCTACAATACCCAAGACGATCCGTTGGCGCTCGCAAGCAACGAC